>NZ_BCPO01000220.1:0-50844 GCF_016586105.1 Burkholderia sp. E168m15 | reverse complement strand
CGGGTTCGCGATATACGCGCGGGCAAACGCGACGAGATCGGCGTCGCCCGCGTCGATCAGTGCGCTCGCCGCCTCCGGTGAAATGCCGCCGTTGACGATCAGCGTGCCGTGGAACGACCGGCGCGCATGATCGACGATGCGCGGCAGATCGGGTTCGCCGCTCCAGCCGTTGGTGTCGGCCGCGTGCAGATAGGCGACGCCCGCCGTGTCGAGCATCCGGCCGACGTACGCGAGCGTTGCGTCCGGATCGGCGTCGCGCACGTTGTTGTATTTCGCGTACGGCGAGATCCGCACGCCGACGCGGCTCAGCGGCATCACGCCGCCGACCGCGTCGACGATTTCTTCCAGAAAGCGCGCGCGGTTCGCGACCGATCCGCCGTAGCGATCGTCGCGGCGATTCAGCGTCGACGACAGGAACTGGTGCGGCAGGTAGCCGTTGGCGGCGTGGATCTCGACGCCGTCGAAGCCCGCGGCCATCGCGCGGGCCGCGGCCTGCCGGAATTCGTCGACGGTCGCGACGACTTCATCGGTCGTCATCGCGCGCGACGGCGTCGCATGAATCTTCGTGTAGTAGCCGTTCTGCAGCTGCGCCCAGACCTGCAACTGTTCGAGGTCGTCGTTCACGCCGGACGGCGACAGCGGCGCGGCGCCGCCGAGCAGCGTCAGCGAGCTCACGCGGCCGCCATGCCATAGCTGCGCGAAGATGCGCCCGCCGTTCGCATGGACGGCATCGGTGACGATTTTCCAGGCGGCGGCCTGCGCATCGTCGACGAGGCCCGGCGTCAGCTCGAATGCGGCGGACGCCCGGCTGACGTTGGTGGCTTCGGTCACGATCAGGCCGGCCGACGCGCGTTGCGCGTAGTACTCGGCCATCAGTTCGGTGGGCAGCCCGCGCGACGGCGCGCGCGAGCGCGTCATCGGCCCCATCACGACGCGGTTCGGCAGCGCGAGGCCGCGCAGATCGTAAGCACTGAGCAGGGAAGACATGATGGACTCCTGTGGTTCGACGGGGAGCGGGGCGGCGGCGCGCCCCGCGAACGGATCGGTTCGGCGTGCGACGGCGGGTCAACCCCCGGCGTGGCGTTGCGCGTGCGGCCGGCCGACGAGCAGGTAGTGTGCGAGCGCGACGATCGGGAACGCGCCGGCCACCGCGGCGACGAGCGGCCAGCCGCCATGCTCGTACAGCGGGCTCGCGAGCGCGGAGCCGATGGCGCCGCCGACGAAGATGCTCGTCATGTACAGCGCATTCAGCCGGTTGCGGCTCGCCGCGTGCAGCGCATAGATCTCGCGCTGGCCGAGCACCATGTTCATCTGCACTGCGAAGTCGAGCACGATGCCGGTGACGACGAGCCCGTACAGGCCGGCGCCGTGCACGAACCCGACCGCATACGCGAGCGCGCCGGCGACGAGCGCGATCAGCGTCGCGCGCACCGTATGGCCGGCATCCGCCAGACGCCCGGCCGCCGGCGCCGAGGTCGCGCCGATCGCGCCGACCAGCGCGAACAGGCCGATCGCCGATTGCGACAACCCGTAGTGACGCGTCAGCTCGACGGGCACGGCGGTCCAGAACAGGCTGAACGACGCGAACATCAGGCCCTGGTAGAGCGCGCGGTGACGCAGCACCGGCATCGTACGAACGAGGTGCAGCAGCGAGCCGATCAGTTCGAAATAGGTCGCGCGGTGATCGGGCTGGCGCGACGGAATCGTCAGCGCGAGCACGGCCGTGACGAGCGTCATCAGCACGGCCGCCGCCGCGAACACGAAGCGCCAGCCGAACGCGTCGGCCACGACGCTCGACAGCGGCCGCGCGAGCAGGATGCCGAGCAGCAGCCCGCTCATGATCGTGCCGACGACGCGGCCGCGCGAATGGTCCGGCGCGAGGTGCGCGGCGAGCGGCACGAGGATCTGCACGGCCACCGAGCTGAACCCGATCAGCAGCGAAATCGCGAGAAAGAGCCCGGGCGTGCGCACGAGCGCCGCCGCCGCGAGGCTCGCGATCGACACGACGGCCGTCACGATCATCAGCTTGCGGTTTTCGAGCAGGTCGCCGAGCGGCACGATGAAGAACAGCCCGAGCGCGTAGCCGATCTGCGTCAGCGACACGATCAGGCTCGCCGTGTTGCCGGACATGTGCAGGCCCGGCGCGATGAGCTCGGTGATCGGCTGCGCGTAGTAGAGGTTCGCGACGATTGCGCCGCAACTGAACGCGAACAGCAGGATCAGCCCCTGCGTGAGCTTGACGCCGTGCGCGGGCGGCGCGAGCGGTGTTGAATCCGTTGACATGGTCGACTCCTGGAAAAGGGAAGGGCCGGGCACCGGAGCGTCGCGCCGGCATGGAGCTCGCCTGGCCGCGATACGGTGCACCGCATTGCCGTCGATACTAGTGATCAATCGCTCAGGCCGGAATCGGGACGCCGCGCAATCGAGCGTTGCGCGGCACGCAAAGGTGCCGCGCCGCGCGGGTTCAGCCGCGTTTGCCCTGCAGCGTCGGAATCTGCTCGAACAGGCCCGCGAGCCAGTCGACGAACACCTTCAGCTTGACCGGGATGTGGCGATTGGGCGGATACAGCACCGAGATCGGCCGGGCCGGCGCGTTGAAATCGGTCAGCACTTCGCGCAGCCGGCCCGATTTCAGGTAAGGCTCGACGAGGTACAGCGACGTCTTGATCAGGCCGATGCCGGCGACGCCGCACTCGATGTAGTTGTCCGCGTCGTTGACGGCCACCGTGCCGCACATCTGCACGATGCGCGGCTCGCCGTCGACCACGTAATCCCACGGGCGCGGCCGCCCGGTGTCGGCCGAGATGTGACTGACCGCGACGTGCTGCGCGAGATCGTCGACGGTTTGCGGCTCGCCGCACCGCGCGAAATACGCAGGCGAGCCGCACGTACAGGTGGTCAGGCTGCCGATCCGCTTCGCGATCATGCCCGAATCGTCGAGCGCGCCGATGCGTACCACGCAGTCGACCCCTTCGCCGACGAGGTCGATCTGCCGGTCGGTCACGCCGAGTTCGAGCATGATGTCCGGATGGGCGTCGAGAAACGCCGGCAGCGCGGGCACCACGACCTGCTTCGCCATCGCGGGCGGCAGGTTCACCTTCAGCCGGCCGCGCGGCACGTTACGGGCCTGCGAGACCGACGCCTCCATGTCGTCGATCTCGCGCAGCACCGCGACGGAACGTTCGTAGTAGGCCTGACCGTCCTCGGTCAGCGAGATGCGCCGCGTGGTGCGGTTCAGCAGCCGGCAGCCGAGATGCTGCTCGAGTGCGCTCAGCAGCGCGGACACGCGCGGCGTGGTGAGGCCGGTCGTGTCGGAGGCGCGCGTGAAGCTGCCGGTTTCGACGATGCGCGTGAACACGCGCATCGAAAGCAAGGTATCCATCGTCGGAAGCACTCCAGCCGGTCGGCATGCGGCGCCGGTGCGTGCCGGCGCCGTCTTGTCTCATGTCGGATATAGGGGGGGCGCGTAGCGGGGTGACCGACCCGCTAGGCGTCGATGCGCTTTCTCAATGCGTCGCCGGCGAACGGCATTTCGCGCATGCGCTGCCCGGTCGCGTCGAAGATCGCGTTGGCCAGCGCGCCGGCGGTCGGCCCCATCGACGCCTCGGCCGCGCCGAGAAACGGCGCGCCGGGGCGATTGACCAGATGGACCTTCACGTTCTGCGGCACGGCCGAGAAGCGCAGGATCGGGTAGCTGCTCCAGTCGAAGCTGCGAATCCGTTCCGTGTCGTACTTCAGCGCTTCGTATAGCGTCCAGCTCGCGGCCTGCACGATGCCGCCCTCGATCTGGTTGCGGATGCCGTCCGGCGACACGATCTGGCCCGCGTCGACGGCGGCTTCCGCGTGTTCGAGCGTCACCTGGCCGGTTTCCGGCACGACCGACACCTCGACCGCGATCGCGACGTAGGCCATCAGGTTCTTGTACTTGCCGAACGCGAAGCCGACGCCGCGGTTGCGCGCGCGCGGCGGCCGCGGCCAGCCGAAGTGCTTCGCGGCGAGCTGGATCACCTGCCGCGCGCGATGGTCTTCCATGTGACGCAGCCGGAATTCGACCGGATCGACGCCGGCCGCGTGCGCGAGCTCGTCCATGAAGCTCTCGATCGCCCAGACGTTGGTGTGCGCGCCGAGCGAGCGCATCGCGGACGTCTGCAGCGGCATCGTCGGCGAGAAGTTGTTGACGATGTGCTGGTTCGGCAGCGCGTACAGCGGGATCGCGTTGCGATCGCCGCCGCCCTCCGGCTGCAGCATCGGCGTCGACGGCGCGGGCACGAACGGCGGCTCGAGCATCCGCGCGGGCAGCAGCCGGCCGGCGTTGACGATCCGCTCGTTGTGCGAACTGCTCCACAACGCATAGTTCCAGTCGACGATGCGGCCGCCCGCATCGAGCGACGCGCTGACCTCGGTCACCATCGCGGGCGTGAAGTGATCCCACGTGTGTTCCTGTTCGCGCATCCATTGCACGCGAATCGGCTTGCCCGGCATCGCGGCGGCGATCAGCGCGGCGTGCGCGGCCGCGTCGTCCGCCGCGTTGTGGCCGTAGCAGCCGGAGCCCTCGGTGTGAATGCAGCGCACGCTGGCCTTCGGCATCGACAGCATCTCCGCGAGCGCGTCGCGCAGCGGGTAGACGCCCTGCGAGTGGGTCCACACCGTCATCATCCCGTTCTCGAGATGCGCGACCGAACACGACGGCCCGATCGACCCGTGCAGCAGGTAGTTCTTCAGGAACGTCGCATTCAGCGTCTTCACGGCCGGCGCGGTGGCCGCATGCGTGTTCGCGATCTCGATGCGCTGCGTCGAGATCCGTTTCAGGTCCGCGTGCACGGTGCCGCGCTCGGGCAGCTTGCGGCCCGGCGACCAGCGGCAGCCGGCGGCGAGCGCGCGCTGCGCGACCACCGCCTGCCACTCGCCCTGCGCGACCACCGCGAGCATGCTGCCGTTGCGCACGATCCGCACGACGCCGGGCAGCTTCAGGATCGCGGCTTCGTCGAACGACAGCAGCGTCGCGTCGTACACCGGCGGCATCACGACCCGTGCGTGCAGCATGCCGGGCAACTGCATGTCCTGCACGTAGCTGACGCCGCCCGTGACCTTGCTCGGGATGTCGACGCGCGGCAGCGACGTGCCGATCACGGCGAACGTCGCCGGGTTCTTCAGCGGCGACGTGGGCGCGGCATTGCGATGCAGGTCGACCGTGCGGATCGCGTCGCCGTAGGTCATCGTGCGGCCGTCGGGTGCCTTGATCACCGCGTCGGCGGTGGTCAGCACGCGCGGATCGACGCCGAAGCGTTTCGCCGCGCCTTCCACCAGCAGCGCGCGCACCTGCGCGGTGGCGTTCAGCAGCGCGGAGCCGCTGTCGGCCATCGTGTGGCTGCCGGCGGTCAATCCTTCGTCCGGCGACGCGCCGGTGTCGGCGGTCAGGAACGTGATCAGCGACGGCTTCATGTCGAGTTCCTCGGCGGCCACCTGCAGCAGTGCGGTGCGCACGCCGGTGCCGAGCTCGACCTTGCCGGTAAACACGGTGACCTTGCCGTCGGGCGCGATCTTGACCCACGCGTCGAGCAGCGGATTGGTCTTCAGGCTGCCCGCGAGCGCCTGGGTGGCTTTCGCCACGTGGACGGCCGCACCTTCGTCGGCGATCACCAGCTGCGCGGCCGCGCGCGACGCGGGCGCGAGACTGAACGCGACGAACAGCGCGCCGGAGACGATGAAGTGCCGGCGGCCTTCGTCAATGTCGTCGTGGGAATTCATCACAGCCCCTTGCTGATCGTGACGGGAGCGGAAGCGGGCTCGGGGGCCGGCAGCCCCGCGACCGAGCGCACCGCCGCGAGAATCCGCATATGCGTGCCGCAGCGGCACAGATTCGGTTCCATGTGCGTGCGCAGTTCCTGTTCGGTCGGCTTCGGATTGCGTTCGAGCAGCGCCTGCGCGCGCATGATCATCCCGGCGATGCAGTAGCCGCACTGCGCGGCCTGGTGCTCGATGAACGCGCGTTGCAGCGGGCCCGGATGCTCGGCGGTGCCGAGGCTTTCGATGGTGCGCACGCTGCGCGCGCCGACCGCGGCCACCGGCATCAGGCACGAGAAGGTCGGCTTGCCGTCGACGATCACGGTGCAGGCGCCGCATTGGCCGAGGCCGCAGCCGAACTTCGCGCCGT
Organism: Burkholderia sp. E168m15; assembly: GCF_016586105.1. NCBI lineage: Bacteria > Pseudomonadati > Pseudomonadota > Betaproteobacteria > Burkholderiales > Burkholderiaceae > Burkholderia > Burkholderia sp. E168m15. The sequence goes on along the minus strand of NZ_BCPO01000220.1, from coordinate 44,690 downwards.
GCAGGTGCAGGTCGTTGCGCAGCGCGTACAGCAGCGGCGTGGACGGATCGATGTCCAGCGTGTGCCGCACGCCGTTGACGGTGAGGGTAATCATCGTGCGGTGTCCTCTTTTCTGAGCTTCGCGGCCATCGCGTCGACGCCCGGCCACGCGGGACGATCGGTATAGGTCTCGCGCACGTACGCGGCGAGATCGGCGATCTGCGCGTCGTCGTACTGGTCGATGAACGACGGCATGTAGTTGAGCGTGTCCTCGCCGTGCCAGCCGATGCCGTTGAACATCATCTGGATCGCGTTGCGCGGCGTATCGGCGTTGACCGCCGTGCTGAACGAAAGCGTCGGCCGTTCGCCGATCGACTGCATCGGCGCGGCCGGCCCGTGGCACTGCGCGCACGACGCCTGGAACAGCGTCGCGCCGCGTTGCGCGGCCGGCGTCGTCGCGGCGCGTTCGACCGGCTTCGCGGCGGCGGTCGCACGCGCGTTCGCCGGCTTCTGGATCGACAGGATGTAGGCGGCGATCGCCTCGACGTCCTCCACCGGCACCGTCGCGAGGTCGCGCGTGACCGGCAGCATCGGCCCGGCCGCCGCGCCGTGCTCGCTCGCGCGGCCGGTGCGCAGGTAGGTGACGAGCTGTGCCTGCGTCCACGGCCGCGCGGCCTGGCCGAGCGCATTGAGCGGCGGCGCTTCCCAGCCGTCGACGATGCCGCCGTCGAACGCGCGGCCGCGCTGCTCGCCGCCGATCGCGTTCAGCGGCGAATGGCACGACGCGCAGTGGCCGAGCCCGTCGACGAGCATCCTGCCGCGGTTCCATTGCGCGGACTGCGCGGGGTCCGGCCGATACGCGCCTTCGCGCAGGAACAGCACGTTCCAGAACGCGACCAGCGGGCGGAAGTTCAGCGGAAAGATCAGGTCGTTGGCGGGCGCCGTCGCGTGGACCGGTTCACGCGTCATCAGGTACGCGTACGCGGCGGCGATGTCGTCGTCCGACATTCGCGTGAAATGAATGTACGGAAACGCCGGGTAGAGCGGCTGGCCGTTGCGGCCGATGCCGGTGCGCAGCGCGCGGGCGAACGCATCGCGCGACCAGCGGCCGATCCCCGTTTCGGCGTCCGGCGTGATGTTGGTCGCGTAGATCGTGCCGAACGGCGTCGCGAGCGGCAGCCCGCCCGCGAACGGCTTGCCGTCCTTCGCGGTGTGGCACACGATGCAGTCGCCGAGCGCGACGACGCGCGCGCCGGCGCGTACCAGCTGCGGATCGAACGACGCGGGGGCGGGCGGATCGATCGGCGCGATCGACGGCCGCACCATGATGCCGATCGCGACCGCGAGGCCGACGACCGCGATGCCGGCCGCGCCGAACCAGAGTCGTTTGTGCTTCATGCGTGCTCCGGGCGACGCGGTGCGCCGCAAGCGATGCGAGGCGCGGCGACACCGGACGATGCGGGTCGGCCGTGCGGGGTCGTCCGATGCGGCCGCGAGCGTGTTGCCGAGCGGCGGTGATGGGCGGCGGGGATCATGTTGTCACTCCAGCAGTCGATAACGGGCGCACGCGCCGTTCTGCGCGGCAGCTCATGAACGGCAGTCTACGCAGAGGCCGCTTCCATTGCCTGAAGCGGCGCTGAAACGTTCTGAACGGTGTCCGGCCCCGGATCGGTCCCGGTTCGGCGCCCGGGGGACGATGACGGGCGGCCATCGTCCGCAGCCGCCCCGCACGTCGCGTTACGACGGAACCTCGCCCGCGACGACTTCGTCCGCGTAGCACCAGATCCAGCGCTCGCCGGGCTCGATCGAGCGGACGAGCCGGTGGCCGGTGTCGTGGAAATGCCGGCTCGCGTGGCGATTCGGCGACGAGTCGCAGCAGCCGACGTGTCCGCAGACCAGGCACATCCGCAAATGCACCCAGCGGCTGCCCGATTTGATGCATTCCTCACAGTAGTCCTTGTCGGTGTCGAACACACGTACTTCGTCGAGATGCGTACAGGCGTTGGCCATCTTGCGCTCCGATGCCGGCGCGGGAGCGACGCTTGCGGCGGGGCCGGCGCGAGGCCGCAAGCGGGACGGATACGCGACATTGTGCGGCGTCGTGGCGCGGCCGGACCTTAATTGTCATGAAGCGGCCCGCGCGGCGCGTACCGGCGGCGTACAGTCGCAAATGCGTCCGGCCGCGGCACCGCCGCACCGGCCGGACCGCATTCGACATCGACATCATCGGGAGGCGCTCATGGAGCAACCGCAACACGTGCGGATCGTCGGCCTGCCGCGCAGCAGGGACGCGTATGCGATCCGCGATTTCCTGCAGCGGCGCATGATCGCGTACGACTGGTGCGAGCTGACGTCCGACGCCGACTGCGCGCAGGTGCTCGGCATCGCGCCGCTGCGCGACATCCGGCTGCCGGTCGTGATCTTTCCGGACGGCTCGCGCCTGTACCAGCCGACACTGGCCGAGATCGCCGCAAGGCTCGGCTGGGTTGCGCGGCCGCGCTTCGTCGAATACGACGTGTCGATCTACGGCGCGGGGCCGGCCGGGCTGTCCGCGGCGGTCTACGCGGCGTCCGAAGGGCTGCGCGCGGTCGTGATCGAGCGCGGCGCGATAGGCGGGCAGGCCGGCACGAGTTCGCTGATCGAGAACTACATGGGCTTCCCCGACGGCATCCCGGGCGCGGAGCTCGCAGAGCGCGCGCGCGAGCAGGCGGTGAAGTTCGGCGTCGAGCTGCTGACGATGCGCGAGGGCGTGCATGCGACGTTCGTCGACGGCAAGATTCGTGTCGAGCTCGCCGACGGGTCGATCCTGATCGCCCGCGCGAACATCTGCGCGACCGGCATCGAATATCGCAGCCTCGGGCTGCCGGAAGAACCGGCGTTTCTCAACGCGGGGCTGTTCTACGGCGCCGGGTCGAGCGAAGCGCCGATGTGCGCGGGCGAGCAGGTCTTCATCGTCGGCGGCGGCAATTCGGCCGGCCAGGCCGCGATGAATTTCTCGCGGCATGCGCGTCAGGTGACGATGCTCGTGCGCGGCGCGTCGCTCGCCGACACGCTGTCGCGCTACCTGATCGACCGGATCGAACGCACGCCGAACATCGAGGTCCGCTACCGGTCGAGCGTCGCCGCGCTGCACGGCGACGGCTGGCTCGACGCGATCGAGCTTCGCTCGGCGGACGGCACGCGCGAACGGCTGCCGGCCACGCGCCTGTTCGTGTGCATCGGCGGCGCGCCGAATACCGACTGGGCGAAGGACACCGACATCATTCGCAATCCGGACGGTTATCTCGTCACCGGCGGCGACCTGTACGACTGTCCGGCGTTCGAGCGCGTGTGGCCGCTCGAGCGCCGGCCGTACCACCTGGAAACCAGCGTGCCGGGATCGTTCGCGGCGGGCGACGTGCGATCGGGCTCGGTCAAGCGTGTCGCGTCGGCGGTCGGCGAAGGCGCGATGGCCGTGACCTTCGTGCACCGGTTTCTCGGCGAGGATGCGCATCGGCTCGCGCGCGCGTGACGCGCTCGCGGGCCGTTCGATGCGTTCATCGCGCGTCGGCTTGCGTCGCGTCGCGCAACCCGCCCCGGCCGGCGTGCCCCGGGGGCGTCCACCCGCCGCCCAACGCACGCACGAGGCTCACCGTCGCGACGGCCAGCGCCTGCCGGCTGTGAATCAGCTGGCGCCGCGCATTCAGTGCGTCGCGATCGGCGTCGATGACTTCCAGGTAGCTGACGTAACCGTGCGCGTAGCGGCTCAGCGACAGCCGCGCCGCCGCGTCCGTCGCGCGCGCCGCGCTGTCGTAGCGCACGATCCGCTCCTTTTGCGCGGCGATGTCGTTGAGCGCATCCTGCACGTCGCGCAACGCACCGATCGCGGTCGCGCGGTAGTTGGCGTCGGCGACGTTCGTGCCGGCTCGCGCGGTGGCCACCGCGGCATCGCGCTTGCCGCCGTCGAACAGCGTCAGCGCGACGTTCGCGCCGAGACTCCACAGCGAGCTGTTGCGGTCGAGAAACGAGCGCAGGTCGCGGGTGGCGAAACCGCCGTCGGCGGTCAGCGTCAGCGTCGGCAGCCACGCGGTGCGCGCGATGCCCAGCTCGAGCGACGCCGCATCGGCGCGCCGTGCCGCCGCGAATACGTCCGGGCGTTGGGCGAGCAGCGCGGACGGCAGCCCGGCCGGCACCTCCGGCACCTGCACGGGCACGGCGCCCGTGTCGACGTCGAACGCGGTCGGCGACACGCCGGTCAGCACCGCGAGGGCGTCGACGAGGTTCTCGCGCAGCCGGCGGCTCTCCGCGAGATCGGCATGCGCGGTATCGAGATCGGCCGACGCGCGCAGCCCGTCGAGATCGCTGGCCGCGCCGGCCCGCACGCGGGCGGCGATCACGTCGAGCGCGGTGCGTCGCAGCCCGATCGCGCGCGTGAGCGTCACGAGATCGTCGTCGACGTAGCGCAGCGTCAGGTAGTCGACGGCCACTTCGGTCGCCACCCGCAGACGCACCGCATCGCGATCGGCCGCCGCCTGCAGCAGGTTCTGTTCGCCGACGTCGGCATCGCCGCGCAAGCGGCCCCATAGATCGACTTCGTAGCTCGCGGCGACGGGCACCGACCAGTTGTGCATCGTGCGCTTCGGCAGCGCGTTGTCGACCGTGCCGGACACCCGCGTGCGGCTGAACGACGGGTCGACGCGCACGGTCGGCGCCAGCGGGGCTTCGCGCACGCCGAGCAGCGCCTGCGCCTGGTCGACGCGCGCGGCCGCCGCGCGGATGTCGAGGTTGTGCGCGAGTGCGGCGTCGACGAGGCGGCCGAGTTGCGGGTCACCGAACCACGCGGGCCACGCGGCGAGCGACGGTGCGTGCGCATCGGTCGCCGGATCGGCATGGCGGAACCGGTCGGTTTCGACCGGGGCGGGCGCGAGCGGCTGCGGTGCGATCGAGCACGCGGCCAGCAGGCTCGCGGCGAGCAGGGCGAAGACGCGCGTCATCGCGATTCGCTGCCGGGTTGCAGCGTGACGACGACCGACAGCCCGGGCCGGATGCGCGGCTCCGTCGCGGCCGGGCCGTCGAGCAGGATCTTCACGGGCACGCGCTGCGTGACCTTCGTGAAATTGCCGGTCGCGTTGTCGGGCGGCAGCAGCGCGAACTGCGCGCCGGTCGCGGGCGACAGGCTGTCGATGCGGCCGCTGAACGCGCGCTGCGGCAGCGCATCGAAGCGCAGTTGGACGGCGTCGCCGGCGCGCACGTGCCGCAGCTGTGTCTCGCGGAAATTGGCGACGATCCACGGATGCGGCTCGACCAGCGTGAGCAGCGCCTGGCCGGGCGCGACATGCTCGCCGGTCTCGACGGTCTTCTTGCCGACGTAGCCGTCCGACGGCGCGACGACCGCCGTGTAGCCGAGTTGCAGCAGCGCGTCGTGCAACTCGGCGTCGTTCTGGCTCGACGCGGCCTCGGCGGCCTGAGCGGCGGCGAGCGCGCTGCGCCGTTGCGCATCGGCCGCCGCGACGCGCGCGCGGGCCGACTTGCGGGCGGCATCGGCCGCATCGAACTCCTGCTTCGACAGGCCGCGCGGCGTCTCGCGGGTCAGTTCGCGGGCACGGGCGTAATCGAGTTCGGCCTTTTCGGCGTCGGCGTGCGCCGACACGAGCGCCGCATCCGCCTGCTCGATCAGCGCGCGTGCGCGGCTCGCATCGGCATGCGCCTGGGCGACGCGGGCACGCTGCGCCGCGACGCGCACGTCGAAGTCGCGCCGGTCGATCTGCACGAGCGCGTCGCCCGCATGCACGAACTGGTTGTCGTCGACGAGCACACGCTCGACCGTGCCGGCGACGCGCGGCGAGATCACGTGCAGGTGGCCGGTCACGTACGCGTCGTCGGTGCCGCGATCGCGTGCGTCGAACTCGCACACGAGCAAGGCGACGAGCAGCAGCGCGATCACGGCGATCGCGACGACGCCCAGCCGCCGGGAACGCGCGGGCGCAGCGGGCGACGGTGCGGAAGAGGGTGGGGTCATGATCGGCAAACTCCGTCGTACGGGCAGGATTCGACGCACCGCGTTATGCTTGCGCCAGCTTGACAGGCGGGAGCCGCTCGACGATGAACACGACGTTCGCCACCGGCAGTGCCGTGCCGGCGCCGGCCGCAGGCCCGGCCTCCGACATCCCGACGTTTCGGTCGATCGCCGCGATCGCGGCCGTGCTGCTCGGCGCGATCATCGCGACGCTGACGTCGCGCATCACGTCGCTCGGGCTGGCCGACGTGCGCGGCGCGCTCGGCGTCGGCGTCGACGAAGGCGCGTGGATCAACACCGCGTTCACCGCGTCGCAGATGTTCGTCGGGCCGCTCGCGATCGCGGCGGCCTTCATGTTCGGCACGCGCCGCGTGCTGGTCGCGGGCGCCGTGGTGTTTCTCGGCGCGGAAGCCGTGCTGCCGCTGTGCACGCAATTCGGCGCGTTCATCGTGTGCCAGGCGATCGCGGGGCTCGCGTCCGGCGTGTTCGTGCCGCTGACGGTCGGCTTCGTCGTGCGCACGCTGCCGCCGCGGCTGATTCCGTTCGGCATCGCCGCGTATGCGATGAATCTGGAGATGTCGCTGAACCTGTCGGCCACGCTCGAAGGCTGGTACAGCGAACATCTGAGCTGGCGCTGGCTGTTCTGGCAGAACGCGGCGCTGACCGTGCCGTTCATCGCGTGCCTGATGCTGTCGCTCGCCGACGAGCCGATCAAGCGCTTCGCGTCCGGCATCGATGCGCGCGGGATGCTGCTCGGCGCGGGCGGGTTTGCGTGCCTGTGCATCGCGCTCGACCAGGGCGAGCGGCTGTTCTGGTTGCAATCGCCGTTGATCGTCGCGTTGCTGGCCGCCGGCATCCTGATGATCGCCGCATTCCTGATCCACGAACTCGCGTCGCCGCGCGCCGGGCTGGATCTCGGCTACCTCGCGCGGCCCAACATCGCGCTGCTGATCGTGCTCGTCGGTCTCGTGCGTTTCACCGTGCTCAACACGAGCTTCATCCCGTCGCTGTTCCTCGCCAGCACGTACGGCCTGCGGCCGTTGCAGATCGGCGATACGCTGCGCTGGATCGCGATCCCGCAACTGCTGTTCGCGCCGTGCGTCGCGCTGTTGCTGCAGCGGGTCGATCCGCGCCGGCTGATCGTCGCCGGCTTCGCGATGGTGGCGATCGCGTTCGCGCTCGGGTCGCGGCTCACGCCGGTGTGGGCCGAGCCCGACTTCATCCCGTCGCAGCTGCTGCAGGCGCTCGGTCAGACGATGGCGCTCACGTCGGTCATCTTCTTCTTCGGCAAGCACGTGACGGCCGAGCACGCGTTGACGTTCGGCGCGGTCGTGCAGGCGACGCGCCTGCTGAGCGGGCAGCTCGGCACGACGTCGATCGCGGTGATTCAGCGGATCAGGGAGGCTACCCATTCGAATCTCGTCGGTCTGCATGTGTCGCTGTCGGATCCCGAAACGCTCGAACGGCTGCGGGCCGGCGCGGCGTCGCTGGTCGCGCATGGCGCCACGTTCGCGACCGGCAACCAGGCGGCCTATGCGCTCGTCGATCGCGCAGTGCGCGTGCAGGCCACGACGCTCGCGCTGGCCGACAACTTCCGGGTGGCGATGGCGTTCGCGCTCGCCGGCGCGCTGCTCGGCATCCTGTTGCGCCCGGTGCGGGCGCCGTAAGTGTGGCACCGGGCGGTCTGAAATTTCCTGAAAAGTCCTGAACGGCGCGTCCGTCGCGTCCGTCGCGGCAGCATGCGCGCTGCCGCGACGGACCGCGTGCTTACGCCTGCAGGAACGCAAGCAGCTCGGCGTTGATGCGATCGGCGTTCACGACGCACATGCCGTGCGAGCCGCCTTCGATCACCTTCAGCACCGCGTGCTTGACGATCTTCGACGACAGCCGGGCCGAATCGTCGATCGGCACGATCTGGTCGTCGTCGCCGTGCAGCACGAGCGTCGGCACGTCGATCTTCTTCAGGTCGTCGGTGTAGTCGACTTCCGAGAACTCCTTCACGCACAGGTACTGGCCGTGGATGCCGCCCATCATGCCCTGCGACCAGAATGCGTCGATCGTGCCCTGCGACACCTTCGCGTTCGGCCGGTTGAAGCCGAAGAACGGCACGGCGAGATCCTTGTAGAACTGCGAGCGGTTCTCCGCGACGTTCTTGCGGATGCCGTCGAATACTTCCATCGGCAAGCCGCCCGGATTGGTCGGCGACTTCACCATCTGCGGCGGCACCGCGCCGATCAGCACCGCCTTCGCCACGCGCTTCGTGCCATGGCGGCCGATGTAGCGCGCGACTTCGCCGCCGCCGGTGGAGTGGCCGACGAGCGCGGCTTCACGCACGTCGAGCGCGTCGAGCAGCGCGGCGAGATCGTCCGCATACGTGTTCATGTCGTTGCCGCGCGACGGCTGGCTCGAACGGCCGTGGCCGCGGCGGTCGTGCGCGATCACGCGATAGCCGTGCTGCACGAGGAACAGCATCTGTGCGTCCCACGCGTCCGCGCACAGCGGCCAGCCGTGCGAGAACACGACCGGGCGGCCGCTGCCCCAATCCTTGAAGTAGATCTGCGTGCCGTCCTTGGTGGTGATCGTGTTCATCGTGTGCGCTCCTGAGTGGGCCGAAGAGGGGCTGTGGGACGGCGTGCCGGCCGCGGCCGCTATGGCGGGCAGCGCGGCTGCGGCAACGGCCGTCGCGCCGGCGAGCAACATGTCGCGGCGGCGGGCCGACGAAACGGCGTCGGTCTGTTCGGGATGCATCTGGACTCCTGAGGTATGCGGCGGCGAGGCCGCACGGGATGGTGGATCGGTGGCGGCTGGTCGCGGCCATCCCGCCCGGCAGCCGGCCGGCGTGCGCCGTCGCGCGTCGATGGTGGCGCGCGGACGAACGAATGCCGTCGGGAGCGTAATCCGGCGCGGTGCGCGCCGTACTGAAATCCGGCTGAATTCTCTTGAACGCCGCGGCGCCGCCAACGGATTTGCCGCACTGCAGAAAAATTAAGGCCGCGACCGGGACTCTTCAGCGCACGGCGGCTATCGTCAGCATCGGGTCATCGGCACACGTCGCGCGCCACGCGAACGGGGCCGACCGGCCCGCGCCGCCCGTCACCTGCCTGGATAAGCCGCCATGGACGCCTTCAATCGCTGGGAGCACATGATCACGTCGCTCGGACCGCTATCTGCCACGGGCGTCCGGATGCCGCCGCTGCCGCGCACGCGAGAGGCGGACGGCTCGCGTCGCCCGCATCGGGACGATGCGCCGGTGCCGTCGAGCGGCGACGTGCGCCGCCGCAGCGCGATCGTCGCCGTCGAGCGGCAGACCGATTCGTCGATGCTGGTGTCGTGGAGCGATCCGACGCGCTGCCGCTACGACGAACAACGCTGGATCAGCGCGAAGGCGCGCCGGCTGGCGCGCTGCGCGCTCACCGGGCAACCGATCCGGGTCGGCGACGCGATCTACAAACCCCAGTGGCGCGGCGAGAAACGCCCCGCGAACTGCCGCGAGATGGTGCTCGCGACGGCGCTCGAGCAGTTCGTCGCCCGGCAGTCCCGCGCATGACGCGCCGCGCCGCACGCTTTGGCCGCGTCCGTGGGCGCGGCTTCCCTACTCGAAAGGAACCTTCATGAGCACGTTCACCACCCGCGACGGCGTGTCGATCCACTACAAGGACTGGGGCAGCGGCCGCCCGGTCGTGTTCATTCACGGCTGGCCGCTGAATGCCGACATGTGGGACGTGCAGATGCATCACGTGGCGTCGCACGGCCTGCGCGGCATCGCGTACGACCGGCGCGGCTTCGGGCGGTCCGATCAACCGTGGAGCGGCTACGACTACGACACGCTGGCCGACGATCTCGCGACGCTGCTCGAGACGCTCGACCTGCATGACGTGACGCTCGTCGGCTTTTCGATGGGCGGCGGCGAGGTGGCCCGCTACATCGGCCGGCACGGCACGCGCCGCATCGCGAAGGCGGTGCTGATCGGCTCCGTGACGCCGATTGTCGCGCGCCGCGACGATCATCCGGAAGGCGTGGACGTCGCGGTATTCGACGGCATTCGCGCGGGCATCGTGGCCGATCGCGCGGCGTTTTTCGACGGCTTCTGGCCGCTCTTTACCGGTTCGAACCGCGGCGGCTCGACGGTGTCGCGCGCGGCGCTCGGCTGGACCTCGGTGATGGCGCTGCTGGGCGGGCTGAAGGGCACGCTCGAGTGCGTTCGCGCATTTTCCGAAACCGATTTCCGCGCCGACCTGCAACGGTTCGACGTGCCGACGCGCGTGATTCACGGCGACGACGACCAGACGGCGCCGCTCGCGCTGACCGGCGCCGCGACCGCGAAACGCGTGCCGAATGCGACGCTGAGCGTCTATGAAGGCGGGCCGCATGCGCTGTACCTGACGCATGCGGCCCGGCTGAACGACGAATTGCTGGCGTTCGCGCAGGACTGAGCTCCGCGACGCCGACCGGCGGCGGCGTGGGGCACGCGCCGCCCGTTTCGCGCGGCGCATCGCGCCGGCCGCGCACGCAAATGAACCGACGGATATTCGGCCGGCACGATAGAGGCGCCGAAAATAAACCGGCCGTGCGAATCGAAAAGAAAATGCGCCGTATTTCTCCGCGCGAAAAACATTTCGTCTGATATATCGAAATCGAATTCATGGACGCATGCACGATTTGCACGTGAAACGTGCGTGGCCTCGCCGTATTTCGGTGCCTGGGCGGTGCTCGGGCGCAAACAGCGCCGCACGGCGGTATTTTTCGTCATTTCAAAAAATTCGAGCCGTTCATTCTGATAATTTGAATCATTCGACCATGCAAATACCGTAGCATTGATGCGGAACCGGCACCCGATTTCAGTGGGGCGCCGTTGAATGTCACCCTCAAGAAATTCTCATGATCCGGATTGGAACACTTCACGTTTTTCTCGACAGACGTGAAATTCGTTCGAACGGCAAGCTGCTGCGCATCGGCAGCCGCGCATTCGAAATTCTCGAGCTGTTGATTCGGGCGAACGGTGCGCTGGTATCGAAAGACGACATCATGCAGCGCGTATGGCCGCACACCGTGGTGGAGGAAAACAACCTGCAGGTGCACATCGCGTCGCTGCGCAAGGCGCTGGCCGGCGACCGCAACCTGATCGTGACGGTGCCGGGCCGCGGCTATCGGCTGGTCGCCGGGCAGGACGACGGCGACGCGCCCGTGCGTCCCGCGACGTGGCGGCCGTCCGCGGCGCCGAGCACGCTGTTCGGCCGCGAACAGACGGTCGCCGACGTGCTGGCCGCGCTGCAGGGCGCGCGCGTCGTGACGCTGGTCGGCGCGGGCGGCATCGGCAAGACGCGCGTCGCGATCGAAGCGGCGGCGCGCGCCGACGCACGCTTTCCGGAAGGCACAGTATTCGTTTCGCTCGCGACCGTCGCGTGTCCGCGCTTCGTGCCTGACGCGCTGGCCGGCGCGTTCGGCATCACGCAGCCGACCGGGTCGCTGACCCTCGAAGCGGTGCTCGCCAGCGTCGCGCGTCGCCGGATGCTGCTCGTGCTCGACAATTGCGAGCACCTGCTCGACGCCGCCGCGCAGATCGCGAGCGCGCTCACCGATGCGGACGACGGGCTGTGCGTGCTCGCGACGAGCCGCGAATCGCTGCGCATCCACGGCGAGCGCGTGTGCCCGGTGCCGCCGCTCGACGTCCCCGACGAAGGCGCGGGCGACCGCGAGGCGATGAACGCCAGCGCGGTGCAGTTGTTCGCGGCGCGGGCCCGCGCGGCCGATCCGCGTTTTCCGCTCGACGCGCGCAGCCTGGCGTTGATGGCGTCGGTCTGCCGCCGCCTCGACGGCCTGCCGCTCGCGATCGAGCTGGCGGCGGCCCGCGCCGCCGTGCTGGGCATCGACGTGCTGGCCGCCCATCTCGACGATCACTTCCGGCTGCTGACCGGCGGTTTTCGCACCGCGTTGCCGCGCCACCAGACGCTGCAGGCGATGTACGATTGGAGCTACCGGTTGCTCGGAGACGCCGAGCGCCTGCTGCTGCGATGGCTCGGCGTGTTTCGCGACGGCTTCTCGATCGAGGCCGTGCGCGAGGTCGTCGGCGCCAACGGGCTGGCCGGCGCCGATCTGCTCGATACGATCGCCGGCCTCGTGTCGAAATCGCTGGTGATCCTCGAAACCGCGCACGGCGTGCCGCGCTACCGGCTGCTGACGACCACGCGGGCCTACGCGCAACAGCAGCTCGACAGTCACGGCGAGGGGGCGGCTGCGGCGCGCGCGCACGCGACCTACTTCCTCGCGTTGTTCCGGCGCGCGGCCCACGATGGCGACGCGCCGGGCAGCGGGCCGGAGGGCGCGACCCGGCTCGATGCGGTCCGGCGCGAGCTCGGCAATCTGCGTGCCGCGCTCGACTGGGCATTTTCGGCCCAGGGCGACGCGGCGCTCGGCATCGCGCTTACGGCCGTCGCGGTGCCGTGCCTGTTCGATCTGTCGCTCGTCGACGAATGTCGCGAGCGCGCGCGTGTCGCGCTCGATGCGATGCGCGACGCGGATGCAACCGGGGTATCCGACGATGCACGCGTGCGGGTGCTGGCCGCGTATGCGGCGGCGCTCGCGCATACCGCGGGGTCGACGCAGGTCGTGCACGATGCGTGGTCGGAGGTCCATGCACTCGGATTCGATGCGGCCGAGGCCGAGCTGCCGTCGCGCGAGTCGTGACGCCGGCTTCGTGCGCGTCCCCGATGTTTCAGAACGATTCAGCCCGGATACAGGACGGCGGCAGGCGGCGCGCGTAGATTGCCTGAACGGCGCGTGCCGACACTCCGTCGGCACGCATGCGCATCGACCACGTGCGCTCGCCGACGTCGCGCGATCCCGCTGAACGCCGGCGCGGCGCAACGCCCGGCGCACGCGTCGCCGTGCATCCCGCTCAACCGACGAACCGCGCATGAAACCTGACCAACCCGACCTTTCCCGTCACGCGACCGATCTCGGCCTGCTGTTCCTGCGCGTCGCCGCCAGCGTGCTGTTGCTCGTGGTGCACGGCTTGCCAAAGATCGTGCATTACACGGCCGAAGCCGCGGCCATCGAAGATCCGTTCCATCTCGGCCGCACGCTGTCGATCCTGTTCGCGATCTTCGCGGAGGTCGTGTGCCCGGTCTTCATGATCGTCGGTCTGTACCCGAGGCTGGCGGCGCTGCCGGTGATGATCGTCACGCTCGTCGCGCTGGTGTTCGTCCACCCCGACTGGCCGCTGCGCGATGCGCAGTTCGCGTGGATGCTGCTGATCCTGTTCGGCACGATCGCGATCGCGGGCACCGGCCGCTACGTGCTGCCGCTGCCATTGCCGGGCGTCATGCGCCGGCGCGCCTAGCCGCGGCCAGCACGTCGGCGGCCCGCACGCCATGTGCCCGACGATTCCGTCCGCGCGGCGACGTACGTGCCGCCGCGTCCATCCTTTCGCACACCGCGCGTGCGTTCCGACATGTTGAATTTCTCCGATACGGCGCTCTACGGCGCGCCGATCGTGCTGGCCGATCTCGCCGCGTGGCGGCTGGTCGGGCGCAATCGCGCCGTGGCGCGCGCCATCCGGCGCTGTGCGGCGTTCGCCGCGCTGAGCGCGGTGCTGTTCGCGACCGGCGTGAGCCCGCTCGCCGTGCCCGCGTCGCTCGGCGGGCTCGATCGGATCGTGGTCCAGGCCGTCTGCATCGCCTGGTGGCTTCAGTGCGCGATCGTGTTCAGTCTGCTGCTCAATCATCTGCTGCTGCCGCATGCGTGGCGCAACCAGCGGCTGTTTCACGACCTCGCCGAAGCCGTCGTGTTTGGCGCGGCCGCGGTGGCCGCCCTCGGCTACGTGCTCGGCCTGCCGTTGAGCGGCCTGGTCGCGACCTCCGGCGCCGTGGCGGTGATACTCGGCCTCGCGCTCCAGAACACGCTGAACGACGTGTTCTCCGGGCTCGTGCTGAATACCACGCAACCGTTCCGGCTCGACGATACGGTCTCGATCGGCGAGCTCGAAGGGCGCATCGTCGAGAGCAACTGGCGTGCGACGAAGCTGATCGACAGCCTCGGCAACCTGGTCGTCGTGCCGAACAGCATCGCGGCGCGCGCGACGATCGTGAATCTCAGTGAACCCGCGGGTCTGCACGGCGTGACGCTCGCGCTCGACCTCGATCCCGCGGTGCGGCCGGCGGTGGCCGTCGGTGCGCTGGAGCGGGCCGCGGCGAGTTCGCTCGACGTGCTCGCGCGCCCCGCGCCGATCGCGGTCGTGAAGGCGTTCCGCGCGAACGCGATCCAGTACGAACTCGTCTGCTACGTCGACGCGCTGCAGAAGAAAATCACCGTGCGCAACGCGCTCTACGATCTCGCGCATCGGCATCTGGCCGCGGCGGGTGTCGCGTGGCGACCGCTCGCGGGTCCTGCGCCGGCGGCTGCATCGTCATCGACCTCGCCAGGGCAGCCGGTATCGCGCCGGCTACTGCTGTTGCGCGCGGTCGAATTGTTCGCGCGCGTGGACGACGACGATCTGGCCGTGCTGGCCGATGCGCTGGTCGCGCGTTCGTTCGGCAAGGGCGACGTGATCTACGCGTCGAATGCGGAATCGCGCGTGCTGACGATCGTCGAATCGGGCGTCGCGGCGGTGTTCGTGCCGGGCGCGTCCGGCGATGTGGAAGTCCGGCGGATGGCGCCGGGCGATGCGATCGGGCAGTCCGTCGTGCTCGCCGGCACGCGGCTTCATGCGACCGTTCACGCGGTGACCGCGATGACCGTGCATCAGCTTCGCAGCGAGGATCTGTCGGCATTGATCGCGAGGAAGCCGGCGCTCGGCAGGCTGATGTGCGAGTCGCTCACCGACCATATCGCGACCGAGGAACGGGTGATGATTCCGCCGGTCGAGAAGGCGCACGCCGGGTTCAGCCTGATCGGCTGGCTCGAGAAGGAAATGAAACGGCTGCACGATTCGCTCGGCTGACGTGCGGCCGGATCGCGAGGGTCGCCGGCGCGAGGGGATGGGCATGCGCTTTCTTTCGCGGCGCGTGGCGCCGTGCCGGGGCGCTGCATGATGCGCGCGATGCCGGGCCGTCAGCCATCGACGGGCGGCCGGCGTGTGTGGTCCCCGCGTGCCGGCGGGCCGCGAACGGACGCGTCAGTCCGGCGTCGTGAAACGATCGACGAGATCGGGCTGGTCGAGTTGCTCGACCCACCAGTGCAGCGCGCGGCCCGCCTCGTCGCCACGCCACGCGAGATAGCAGTGCGTGGTATCGCGCATGCCGGTCACCTGGCGCGCGACGAGCTTGCCGTCGGCGATCGCGCGCGCCGCGATGCATTCGGGCAGCGTGCCGACCGCGAGCCCTTCGCATTGCGCTTCCAGCTTCGCGGCCAGCGTCGGTACCGCGAGATACGGCTGGCCCGCATCGATCGCGACCGACTGCGGCTGCAGTTCGCGCGATGTATCGCTGATCACCGCGCCGCGATACTGGACGACCGACGCCATCGACAGCGGTTCGGGCAGCGCCGCGAGCGGATGGGACGGCGCGACCGCGAACACGTGTTTCAGCGAGCCGATCGGCCTTGCGACGATGCCCGGCAATTCCGGCGGTTCGCCCGCCGCGCCGACGACGAGATCCGCCCGCCGCGAAATCAGCGCATCCCACGCGCCGCCGAGCACTTCCGTCGACAGCCGCAACCGCGTGTCCATCCCGAGTGCGTAGAACCGGTGGACGTACGGCCACAGCGCGTCGAACGGCAAGATCTCGTCGATGCAGACGCGGACTTCCGTTTCCCAGCCCTGTTGCGCACGCAGCGCCTTCATTTCGAGCTGCTCGGCCGCACGCAGCAGGCGCCGGCCTTCCTCGACGACGATGCGGCCCGCATGCGTGAGCTTCGCGCGCCGTCCGCTGCGGTCGAACAGCGCCACGCCGAGATCGCTTTCGAGCTTCTGCACCAGGTACGTGAGCGCGGACGGGACCCGATGCAGCAGTTCCGCTGCTTCGGCAAAGGTGCCGGTGCGGTCGATCGCGTCCAGGGCTTCGAGCGCTTCGAATGACAGCTTCATCGCGAATTCCGGTAGGGGGTGGCTGGCGCATCATACCAGTGCGGGGTGCGGCGCGAGCAGCGTGCGTCGCCGCGATTTGCTAGAGTGATAAGCCTCGTCATTCACCTTCCCGCCTCGCCCCATGAGCGCCCCGCAGCCGGACACCCCATCGTCCGATTTCCTCCCGGCCGACGTCAGGCAGACCGTCGTCACGCAAGCGTTGCCGAACGGGCAAATCGGTATCGTCCGGCTCAAGAGCTTGCGCAGGAACATGGGGCTGACCGCGCCCTATGAACTCGAGAATACGGACCTGATCGTGCTGCAGTTGCACCCGTTCGGCGAGCAGGATCTGTGGCTCGACGGCCGCCCCGCACCGTTCGTTCCGTATGACGCGGGAACCGTGTCGATCTACGATCTCGACCGTCGCTGGGTGGCCGACCTCCAGGGTGCGTTCGATTGCCTGCATTTCCATCTGCCGCGCCACACGCTCGAGGAAACGGTCGACGACCTCGGCGGCCGGCAGCGGCCGCAGCTTTATCTGCCGCCGCATCTGAGCACCCACGACTCGATCATCCATGCGCTCGGGCACGCGCTGCTGCCCGCGCTGGCCCGCCCCGCTGAAGCGTCGCAGATCTTCATCGATCACGTGGGGCTGGCGTTTCAGGCGCACGTCGCGCATCGTTACGGCGGCGTCGGCGAGCGGCGGGAAAGGTCGGACGGCAAGCTCACGCCGTCGCAGGCGCGCCGCGCGAAGGAGTTGCTGCTCGCGCACCTCGACGGCAACATCGGTCTGGCCGACGTGGCGAGCGCGTGCGGGCTGTCTCGCGGCCATTTCGTCAAGGCGTTTCATCGAACGACCGGGCTGCCGCCGCATCGCTGGCTCATCGTGCAGCGCGTCGAACGGGCAAAGGAATGGATGCGCGACCCGAACATGCCGTTGAGCATGATCGCCGTTGCGTGCGGCTTCGCCGATCAGAGCCATTTCTCGCGCACCTTCACGCGCTTGACCGGCGTCACGCCTCGCCGGTGGCGCGCGGACCATACGTGAGCGTCGCGATGCGGATGCGGAGCACGGCATGACAAACGCGGCGACGTGCAGGCACGCAACTTGCGCACCGGCACGGGCCGCATCACTTGGGAGGTCTTCATGAAACGACGCTGGCCGCGACGACCGATGCTCGCGATAGGTGTGTTCGCAACGTTCGGGCTGCACGCAGCCGTTGCATCGGCGGCGCCCGAAGTCTCGATCAGCCGCGCCGATTACGGGACGACCGCGACCGGGCAGGCGGTGAGCCAGTACACGCTCGCGAACCGGCGCGGCGTGACGCTGAAAGTCATCACGTACGGCGGTATCGTGACCGCGCTCGACGTGCCTGACCGCACCGGGCACGCGGCCGACATCGTGCTCGGCTTCGATTCGCTGCGCGACTACGAGGCGCACAACGGCAACATCCATTTCGGCGCGCTGATCGGCCGGTATGCGAACCGCATCGCGGGCGGGCGCTTCGCGCTCGACGGCAAGACGTGGAAGCTGCCGGTCAACGACGGGCCGAACACGCTGCACGGCGGCCCCGACAGTTTCGACGCGAAGGTCTGGACGGTCACCGGCACGCACAGCGACACGACCGGTTCGAGCGTCACGCTGCGCTACGTGAGCCCCGACGGCGAGAACGGCTTCCCCGGCACGTTGACGACGGACGTGACCTATACGCTGACCCGCGACAACCAGATCCGCATCGACTACCGGGCCACGACGGACAAGGATACGGTCGTCAACCTGACCAACCACAGCTACTTCAATCTGGCCGGGCAGGCGGGCGGCAGCGTCGAGCGGCAACTCATCGAGATCGCCGCATCGCGCTTCACGCCGACCGACGATACGTCGATTCCGACCGGGCAACTGGCGAGCGTTGCGGGCACGCCGATGGACCTGCGCCAGCTGACGCCGATCGGCGCGCATTTGCGCGATGCGTATCCGCAGCTCGCGATCGCGCATGGCTACGACCAGAACTGGGTGCTCGACCAGGGCGGCCAGCCGGCGCCGGCGTTCGCCGCGCGTGCCTACGACCCGGCGTCGGGGCGTTTCCTCGAGCTGTACACGACGCAGCCGGGGCTGCAGTTCTATACGGCCAACGGGTTGAACGGCAGCGTCGCGGGCAAGGGCGGCACGGTCTACCGGCAAACCGATGCATTCGCGCTGGAAGCCGAGCATTTTCCCGATTCGCCGAATCATCCGGCCTTCCCGTCGACGGCGCTCAAGCCGGGCGAGACGCTGCACGAAGTGACGGTGTGGCGGGTGGGCGCGCGATGAGCGGCGGCGTCGGCGGGCGCGCGTCGATCACACGTTGATCACGCCGCGCCCGAGTTCGATCACGCGCCCGCCGACGCCGATTTTGCCCGCTGCATCGACCGACAAGTGCAGCAGGCAGGGCCGGCCGACGGCTTCGCCCTGTTCGACCCGAAACGCGGCCGGCAGATCGTGACTGGCCGCAAGCAGCCAGCCGCCCAGGTTCGCACAGGCCGAACCGGTGCCCGGATCTTCCGCCACGCCGCCGCCTTGCTTCACGAAGAAGTAGCGGGACACGACCGTCCCCGGGCGCGCGTCGTCGAATGCGAATACGTACGCGGTCCTGCGGCCGAGGCTGCTTGGCGGCCAGATGTCGACGCGCGCGCCGTCGGGCCGCGCGCGCCGCACGGCGGCCGGGTCCTTGAGCGCGACCAGCAACTGGTCGGCACCGGTATTGACCCACAGCGGCGGCGCGAGCAGATCGTCCTCGGCGAGCCCGAGCAGGGCCGCGACCTGCGCATCGGGCAACGCGCATGGCGCGGTGTTCGGCATGCCGGCGTGCGGCGCGATGAAGGTCCACACGTCGTCGCGCGCGGTGACGTCGACGACGCCGGCCTTGAATTCGAGCGACAGCGCATCGCCTGCCTCGAGCAGATCGCGCACGACGTGCGCGGTGCCGAGCGTCGGATGGCCCGCGAAAGCCATCTCGTAGCCGGGCGTGAAGATCCGCACGCGCGCGTGCCCGCGATCGGACGGCAGTACGAAGGTCGTCTCCGACAGATTGAACTGCACGGCCAGCGCCTGCATGGTCGCGTCGTCCATGCCGCGCGCATCGTCGAACACGCACAGCGGATTGCCGCCGAACGTCGATTCGGCGAAGACGTTCAGCAGGCGAAAGGTGTATTGGGTCATCGATATCTCGTCGAGGTCAGCCCTGCTTGTCGGGCGGCGCAAGCATCGCCTGCATGTCGGGATGCTTCAGCACTTTCCGGTATTCCGCCGGACCCATTGCGTCGATCAGTACGCGGCCGCTCACGTCGGCCTTGATGTACTCGACCGCGAGCAGCGCGATGACCGGATTGGTCGTCAGCGTCGCCAGGTCGGGCGACTGATCGCCGAATTCCGCGACCACTGCCTCGGTGTCGTCCGCGACCGCGACGGCCAGCCGCCTTCCGGAGAGCCGAAGTCTCGCGCTGGCGCCGCATTTGGCCATGTCGTAGTGACGCGGCCCGTCGAGTGTGCGCGTGCCGTAGATCGCCACGTGCGTATCGACGCCGCGCGCCGCGGCCGCTTCGAGCAGCGGCCCGAGATCGTCGATCTCTTCGTCCCAGACGCCCGCGAAGATTTCCGTTTTCGCGTGGTCGATCACGCGCGCGAAGGCGCTGACGATCGCCTCCCGCCCGCTCAGCGACCAGACCAGCCCCGGCTCTTGCCGCACCGGCAGCCGGTCGAGCGCGCCCGCCGCCAGCTCGAGATCCGCGTTGAAGCGCGTGCGCAATTCTTCGAGCAGCGAGCGGTGCGGCACGGCGGCATAGCGGACCGGTTCGGAGCGGTTGACGAGCACCGCGCCGCGCGCCTCCAGGCGGCCGAGGGTCTCGTAGACCTTCGATGGCGGCATGCCGGCGCGCCGGCCGACTTCTGCCCCCGTCAACGCGGCTTGGCCGACGAGCGCCGCGTACGCCTGCGCCTCGTATTGCGTGAAGCCAAGCCGGATCAGGGACGTGATCAGTTCCGCGTTTTCGTTCATGTGGATGGACTCGGATGGCCGTGATCAGCATCACGGCGGTGCTTGATTAACTACCGGAGTAGTATAGAATCGATCTCACTTACTACCGAAGTAGTAAGTGAGATTTCCAAACCTTGCCAAGGAGGATCATCAAGATGCGTCAACGGATCAGTACCGGCTCCCCGTGGGAGCCCAAGGTGGGCTATTCGCGTGCCGTGGTCGTCGACAACACGATCTACGTGTCGGGGACGGCCGGCAAAGGCGACGACGTGTATGCGCAGACGCGCGATGCGTTGGCGACGCTCGGCAAGGTCCTCGCGGACAGCGGATTCGCGCTGTCGGATGTCGTCCAGAGCCGGCTGGTGGTCGCCGACTTCGACCATTGGGAAGACGCGGCGCGTGCGCATGGCGAGATATACGGCGAGATCCGGCCGGCGTTCTCGCTGGTCCATGCGTTGCCGTTCGTCGATCCGGAGATTCGGGTCGAGGTCGAGGCGATCGCGGTCCGGACCGCCGCATGACGGCCACCGGCCCGCACGCATTCCTGTCCCGCACCGCGATCGCGATGCTTGCGCTCGCGGCGGGCGTCGCGATCGCCAACGGCTATGCGCTGCAGCCGTCGCTGTCGGCCATTGCCGGCGATTTCGGCGTGTCGGCCGCGCGGATGGCGACCCTCGCGTCCGTGACGATGCTCGGCTATCTGGCCGGCCTGGCGCTGCTGGTGCCGCTGGTCGACCGGGTCGGTCCACGCACGCTCGTTTCGGCGCAAATGGGCGTGCTCGCGGCGTTGCTCGCGTGCGCGTCGCTGTCGTCGACGCCGTTCGCGCTCGACGCCTGCTTCCTGCTGGTGGGGGCGGCCACGACGGTCGCGGCACAATGCAGCGCGGTCGTCGGCAAGCACGCGGAGCCGCAGCGGCGCGGCGGGGCAATGGGGGTGGTGTCCGCGGGCATTTCCGCCGGCATCCTGCTGAGCCGTTTCGTCGGCGGCGCGTTGTCGCAATGGTGCGGGTGGCGCGGTGCGCTGCTCGCATTGGCCGGTTGCGTGGCGCTGGCGGCCGTCGGCAGTGGCGTGCTGTTGCCCGGCGGTCGCCCCGAAGGGCGTTCCGGCCACGCAGCCACGATCGGCGCGATTCCGCGGCTATTGCGCGACAGCGCCGCACTGAGGCGCCGCACCTGCGCCGGCATGCTGTGGTTCTTCGCGTTCAATCTGGTCTGGGTGGGGCTGGCGATCCGTCTGGCTGCGCCGCCGTACGGCATGGGGGCGGCCGAGATCGGCGCATACAGTCTCGCCGGCGTGCTCGGCCTGGGCGTGACGCGTGTGGCTGGCAAGCTCACGGATCGCTTCGGCGATCGAGCGGTGATCGGCGGCGGACTCGCCGTGGCGGCGCTTGCCACGTTACTGCTTGGTGTTGCACTCGGTCATCCGGGCTGGCTGGGTGTCGGGCTGGCCGTGTTCGATGCCGGTTGTTTCGCCGCCCAGGTCGCGAACCAGGCCCGGGTCGTGGCGATTCAGCCGGCGCGGGCCGGTGCGTTGAACGCCGCGTACCTGACGCTGTACTACGCAGGCGGCGCAGGCGGCGCCGTGGCGGCGGGCGTGCTCGTCGAATGGATCGGGTGGGGCGCGATGATGCTCGTCGCGGCCGGTGCGGTGACGGCGGCCGGGTGGATCGGGGCATCCCGTGCGACGGTCAGTGCCGCGGGCGAACCGATGTCGGCCGGTTGAGCCGAGGAAATTGTCGTGTTCCCGTTCGCTGCGCTGGTGAATCGGATTTGCCGCGGCAAGACGCGGACGGCGAACGTGCGGGCGGTTGGTATTGGGCCGATCAGCCGCAGGACATCTGGGGCGTGACCGCGTTCATCCTGAAGTCGCTGGCCGGCCTCGCGCTCGATGCCGCGCGATGAGCGCGTGCGTCGCACGCCCGGTTCGGCGCACGTCAATGACGTCAATGCGACGACACGAACACCGCATCGTCGAACGCCTGCGGAATCGCGAAGCTCGCGCGCATGCGCTGCGTTTCCTTCGCCGGCGTCAAGCCGAACAGGCGCTTGAATTCCCGGCTGAACTGCGACGGGCTCGTATAGCCGACCGCGTAGCCGGCCGCTTCCGCCGTCAGGTCCTGACGCACCATCAACAGCCGCGCCTGATGCAGGCGCGTCGACTTCAGGTACTGCATCGGCGATACCTGCGTGATCGCCTTGAAGTGACTGTGAAAGCTCGGCACGCTCATGCCGGCTTCGTCGGCCAGTTGCGACACGTCGAGCGGGCGTGCGTAATCGGCGTGGATCATCCGCAACGATCGGCCGATCCGGCCGAATTGCCCGCGCATCGCCAGTGCGCTGCGCATCGCGTTGCCTTGCGCGCCGGTCAGCACGCGGAAATACAGCTCGCGAAGCAGCGCCGGGCCGAGCACCGCGGCGTCGAGCGGCCGCTGCATCGCCTCGACGAAACGCAGCACCGACGCATGCATCGCTTCATCCATCGGCGTCGACATCATGCTCTTCGGCGCCTGCACGGTTTCCGCGACGCCGGCTCGGTCGATCTGCGCGGCGAGTTCGGCGGCCAGCGTGAAATCGAGGTGCAGGTACAGCGCGAGCAGCGGGCGCTCGGGCGTCGCGTCGGTTTCCATGCTGAACGGCACGGGCACGGAGACGGCCAGGTAATGGTGCTCGTCGTACAAATAGCGCTCGCCGCCGAAGTACCCGCGCTTCGATCCCTGACACACGATCACGATGCCCGGGTCGTACAGCACCGGCGTGCGCGACAGCGCGCGGTTGGAGCGCAGGATGCGCACGCTCGGCAGCGCGGTCAGGTTGTAGCCCTCGTCGGGCGCCAGCGCGCGCAGCAGCGTCACCAGACGCTTCCGGTCGCGCGGCGACAGTAACGAAGCTCGGGTCGAACGGGGTGTGGTACTCATAGTTTTGTGCAAGAAAATCAGCGGAATCGGGCTTATTCGGCGTCGTTCGTCAGACTAGTATGCATGCTTCAATCGACATTCGGGAGAGGCTCACATGGCATCCGGCAACATCATGCTCATCACCGGCGTCAGCAGCGGGTTCGGCCGTGCGCTGGCCCAGGAAGCGCTGGCCGCCGGTCACACGGTGGTCGGTACGGTGCGCGGCGCGCAGGCGGCGCGCGACTTCGAAGCGTTGTCCCCGCAGGCGGCCGTCGCGCGCGTGCTCGACGTGACCGACTTCGAGCGTATCGACGGCGTCGTCGCCGACATCGAGGCGAACGTCGGGCCCGTCGACGTGCTGGTGAACAACGCGGGTTACGGGCACGAAGGGATCATGGAGGAGGCGCCGCTCGACGAGATGCGCCGGCAGTTCGACGTGAACGTGTTCGGCGCGGTCGCGATGATGAAGGCCGTCGTGCCGTTCATGCGCGAACGCCGGCGCGGCCGCATCCTGAACATCACGTCGATGGGCGGGCACATCACGATGCCGGGCATCGCGTACTACTGCGGCAGCAAGTTCGCGCTGGAGGGCATTTCCGAGACGCTCGGCAAGGAGCTCGAACCGTTCGGCATCGCGGTGACGGCCGTCGCGCCGGGTTCGTTCCGCACCGACTGGGCCGGCCGCTCGATGGCGCGCACGCCGCGCTCGATCGCCGACTACGACGCGTTGTTCGATCCGATCCGCCGCGCGCGGGAGGAGAAAAGCGGCAAGCAGCCGGGCGACCCCGCGAAGGCCGCGCGGGCGATGCTCGCGGTGATCGCGGCGGACCATCCGCCCGCGCATCTGCTGCTCGGCAGCGACGCGCTGCGGCTCGTGCGGAACAAGCTGGCGGCGCTGGACGAAGAAATCCGCGCGTGGGAAGCCGTGACGGTGTCAACGGACGGTTGACGGCTGACGCGCGCGGCGTCGTTCGTTTCCTGCCGGTGGATGATCGGCCATCGCATTGCACGATGGCGTCGTGGTTTCACAATAATGGCCGATAATGGCAGCGGCCCGTTCGCCACGTTCATTCACCTCACAGGAGCATCGCGATGCCATACGTCACCACGAAGGACAACGTCGAGATTTTCTACAAGGATTGGGGTCCGAAAGACGCGCAGCCCGTCATGTTCCACCACGGCTGGCCGCTGTCCAGCGACGACTGGGATGCGCAACTGCTGTTCTTCGTCCAGCACGGCTATCGCGTGATCGCGCACGACCGCCGCGGCCATGGCCGCTCGGCGCAGGTCTGGGACGGCCACGACATGGATCATTACGCGGCGGACGCGTTCGCGGTGGTCGAAGCGCTCGACCTGCGCAATGCGGTGCATATCGGGCACTCGACCGGCGGCGGCGAAGTGGCGCGCTACGTCGCGAAGCACGGCGAGCCGGCCGGCCGCGTCGCGAAGGCCGTGCTGGTCAGCGCGGTGCCGCCGCTGATGGTGAAAACCGATTCGAACCCCGAAGGCTTGCCGCTCGAGGTGTTCGACGGCTTCCGCAAGGCGCTCGCCGACAATCGCGCGCAGTTCTTCCTCGACGTGCCGAGCGGCCCGTTCTACGGGTTCAACCGCGAAGGCGCGACCGTGCACCAGGGCGTGATCCGCAACTGGTGGCGGCAGGGGATGGAAGGCAGCGCGAAGGCGCATTACGACGGCATCAAGGCGTTTTCGGAAACGGACCAGACCGAGGACCTGAAGTCGATCTCCGTCCCGACGCTCGTGCTGCATGGCGAAGACGACCAGATCGTACCGATCGCGGATGCCGCGCTGAAATCGATCAAGCTGCTGAAGAATGGCACGCTGAAGACCTACCCGGGCTATTCGCACGGGATGCTGACGGTCAATGCCGACGTGCTCAACGCCGACCTGCTCGCGTTCGTGCGGGGCTGACGGTATCGGCGCCGGCCCGCTGCGGCGGGCGGCGCCATGATCGAAGGCAGGCGATCCGGCCGCGCGTGGAAAAGGACGGATCGCCCGCCGCGTGCTTCACCCCAAATCGACGAAGCGAACGCCCGGATGCGCGAGACGCGGCATCCGGCCGGCCAGGAACGCGTGCAACTCGCGTACCTGCGCGGCCTTGGCGGAATCTTCCGGCCATACGAGGTAGTACGCATCGCCGGTGCTCACGGCTGTCTTGAACGGCAGCACGAGCTGCTTCTCGTCGATCGCCGTCGCGCACAGCGCGAGGTCGCCGATCGACATCCCGTGACCGGCGATGGCCGCCGCGATGCCCTGTTCGAGCATGTCGAACACCTGCCCGCGCGTGATGTCCACATTCAGGTCGTGACCGCTGCCGTTGAGCCAGCGGCGCCAGTCGCGCCGGTCGGGCGACGGATGGATCAGCTCGCACGCGGCGGGATTCGCGCGCGCGACCGCGGCGGTGGCCCGCGAGCACACCGGAATCAGCCATTCGTCGAACAGCTTCACGCAATGCGTGCTTTCGCCAAACTTGCCTGCACCGAGCAGGATCGCGCAATCGTAGGATTCGCTGAAAAAATCGACGGTGTCGACATCCATCCACACGCTCGCGATCTGCACCTCGAACGCCGGCCGTGTGCCGCGAAAGGCGGCCAGTGCGTCGAGCAGCCAGCGCATCGTCAGCGTGGACGGCGCCTTGAGCCGCAGCACGTCGCGTTGCGTGCGGAACAGCATGCACGCTTCCTCGACCTGCCGGAACCCGCGCCTGAGGCCGGCCGCGAAGATGTGGGCTTCCGCCGTCACGGTCATTTTTGGCCCGTGCCGGACGAACAGCTTCCGGCCGAAGTAGGCCTCCAGTGTCTTCACGTGCTTGCTGACCGCGCTTTGCGTCAGGCTCAGTTCCTCGGCGGCCAGCGTGAACGAGCCGTTGCGCGCGGCGCTCTCGAACGCGCGCAGCGCATAGACGGGGGGAAGCGGTTTGGCCTTCATCGGTTTCGAGTATGAATAAGACTCATGTCATCAGGCAGGATTTTCCGTTTTCGATCGACAGGCCGGGCGCGTGATACTGCTCGTCACCGTGTTTTTCGCCACGTCGTGGCTCCCATGATGCCACCGTGACGAGCACGCCTGTCGACTCATCGAACAACTTTTTGTCATGACACTCCATTACCCGCTGCTGTTTGCCTATCTGGCCGCGATCGTGCTGCTCATCGCGACGCCCGGCCCGGTCGTCATGCTCGTCACGGGCACGGTCGCGCGGCGCGGGTTCCGTCAAGGCGTGCTGACCGCGGTGGGCGCGAATGCGGCGAGCCTCGTGCTGATCGCGGGCGCGATGCTGATGGTGTTCGGCGTCGTGATGGTCAGCGCTCGGCTGCTCGCCGGGCTGCACGTCGCGGGTTGCCTGTTCATCGCGGTGCTCGCGATCCGGACGCTGGTCGGCGAATGGCGCGCCGGTCGCGGGCGCAGTGGCGACGGCACGGCGGCGGGCGAACCGGCGTCACAGCCGCGCGGGTTGCCCGGCGTCGTGCGCGGCTTCCTCGTCGGCATCGCGAATCCGAAGGATCTGCTGTTCTTCGTCGCGTTCTTTCCGCAGTTCGTCGGCATCACGCCCGATTCGCGCGTGAGCCTCGCGATCCTCGCCACGTTGTGGATCGCGGTCGATTTCACGATCATGACCGGCTACATGGCCGCGATCAACCATCCGGCGATTCATCGGAAGCAGCGGTGGATCTCGGCGTCGTCGGCGCTTGCGCTGCTCGCGATTGCGCTCGTCGGGCTCGGCGGCACGATCGCGGGTGTTGCGTAGCGTGTCGGCGATTGGCGTTACGCTTCGTTGGCGCCGCGTTGGCGCCCGCTAACCGTTGCGCAGGAACACGACGTAGCCGCGGAACCACGGATTCGACGCGAGATACGGCGGCGCGTCCCACTCGCCGCCCTGGATCACGCCGATGCGAAACGGCAGTTGCAGCCGCGCGACGCGCGGCAGATAGGCCGCGTAGTCGGGGATCGTCCGCCGGCCCTGGTAGGTCTGCACGACCACCTCGTCGACGATGCCCTTGAGCTGGTTGACCTGGTCGGTATCGATGCGACTGCTCCAGTCGAGCAGCCCCGTGATGCTGAGCCGGCAATCGGCGGGCAAGGTTTCGCGCAGCGTGCGCAGGAATCCGAGGTAATCCTGGAGGTGGCGCGTGCCCGCATCGAAATCGATCTGGATGCCGGCGATCGTGCGGCCCGACGCACGCCAGCGTGCGAGCTGCGCGAGCATGATCTGCGTGACGCGCGGGGTCCAGCGCAGCGTATGCGCACGATAGACGAGCCACACGCGCGCGTCGGGCGCGGGCGGCAGCGCGACGCCCTGCGCGATCACGCGCACCTGCGACTCGTCCCGCGGCGACGCTTCGATCTGACCTTGCAGCACGTAGACGATGCGCGCACCGTGCACGACCGCCTGCGGCTTTACGCCGGCCCATAGCCAGAATGCGTCGTACCGCGCGGCGTCGACGGTGCCGCCCAGCGCGACGCGCGCGGCCAGCAGCAGCGCGACGCACGCGATGCGCTTCATGCGGCGCTTACCAGTAGTAGCGGAGCTTCTGCGCCCACGGGCTACCTGGATAGGCGGTCTTCAGCGTGTCGAACCAGCGCTTGCGCGTGCTCTTCGGCACCTCCTTGCCGCCGCATTCGTTGGAGCCGCCCGGCGCGTAGCACTTGATCGCGCGATAGAACGCGTACGCGCGGTCGTTCGGGTTCGCCTGCGTATCGGCCATCACCGTCACGTAGCTCGACATCCGTTCGTACGGCTTGCCCGCGAACTGCGACGGCGCCGCGCCGAGCGTCGGCGGCACGCGCGTGGCGGCCGTGCTCGACGCGTTGCGGACCCACGACGGCACCGGTTCGGTTTCGAGGCCGTACGCGGGCGGATGAAGGCGCACGAAATCGGCGAGGCAGTTCAGCCCTTTCGGATCGGCGGGATTCTGCTGCAGCGTCGCGGCGATGTCGCGCGCCGACAGGCACGTGTAGCCGTCCTCGTTTTTCGCGGCGGCTGCGACGAACGGCTTCAATGGATCGGCGGGCGCGCCGGGCACCAGTGCGGTA
Source organism: Burkholderia sp. E168m15 (assembly GCF_016586105.1). Classification (NCBI taxonomy): domain Bacteria; kingdom Pseudomonadati; phylum Pseudomonadota; class Betaproteobacteria; order Burkholderiales; family Burkholderiaceae; genus Burkholderia; species Burkholderia sp. E168m15. Next base: position 16,760 of record NZ_BCPO01000220.1, on the reverse strand, counting down.
TCGGCGATGAAATCCGCGTAGTGCGAACGCGTGAGCTCCTTGTACAGCAGCGTGTACAGCGCGGTATCGCGCAGCGCGCCGCTCGTCGCCTGATTCTGCGCCTGCGCGCGCAGTAGCTCGGCATTGGCCGCGCGCTGCAGCAACACCGCGCGGATCGCGACGTTCCGCACGAGCGAATCGTCGGCGAACGCGTCGTTGACGAGCCCGGCCTGCTCCAGGTTGATCGCGAGCGCGAGCTCCAGCATTTCGCGCTGGAAGCGGAACGTCGCGAGCGGGATCAGGTCGCGCCACAGCTGGCGGGCCTTGTCGTTCTGGCCGCTGTCCTCCAGCGCGAACCCGCGCAGCGCCTGCTGGCTCAGCCCGAAGTAGTCGAGCGGCGCGGCGGGCGTTTGCGGCAGCAGGTCGAGGGCGGCGTCCGGCTTGTGCCCGATCTGCACGTACCAGGTCGCGAGCAGGTAGTCGTACAGCGCGGGCGCGTTCGCGAAGCGCGGCTTCTGCGCCTGCAGCTCGTCGAGCGTCATCGGCTTGCGGCTCGCATCGCTGCTGTCCGACGCGCGCATGCGCAGCAGGTCGACGGTGGCGAGCACGGTCGGCGACTGGATCTGGCTTGCGTCGAATTCGGAGCCGAACAGCAGCTTGCTGTCGAGTTCGTTTGCCAGTTGCATCAGCGGCACGTTCGACGTGGCCGGCGACCAGCGCGCGAGCGCACGGCCGTACAGGTCGGCCTGCTGCGTGACGTTCCCGCCGAGCCACGCGACCCGTCGCAGCAGCCCGCTCGCGGACACCGCATAGCGTCCCTTCGGATACACCTTCAGGTAGGTCCGGAACACCGTGTTCGCCGCGTCGAGCGATACCTTCATCACGCGTGCGCGCGTCGGCGTCGGGCTGTCGTTGTCGAATACGTTGGCCTGCGCGGCGTTCAACTGCGCGCGGCCGGCCATGTAGAGGCCGGTTTCCTTCAGCCACGGGTCCGCGCTGTGCGATGCGTTCGCGAAGGCCCGGGTCGCGGTGAGGAAGTCGGCGCGGTAGAACGCGTTCGTGCCGTCGAGGTACGCGGCGAACTGCTGGCCGAGCGGCGACTTGACCGGCGGCTTCGTCCACGCGGCGCTCGCGCCGCCCGCGGCACAGGTCTTCTGCGCGATGTCGGCGCGCGCCGCGCGCAGGCGTGCGGCTTCGTCGGCGGGCAGGCCGCCGGCGCCCCCCAGTGCGGCGTTGAACGCGTCCGCGCCCGCGCTCATGCTGCGGCAGATGCTGCCTTCGCCGTCGGCATACCGGTTCGACGACGCATCGGCCTCCGCTGCGCCGCCGCTCTTGTCGGGCTCCTTCTGGCCGATGTAGATCCATCCGGAGAAATCCATCGGGAACGGCACGACGATCTGGTTGATCCGGTCTTTCGCCGGGATGGTCTTCGGGTCCGGAAACACCTGCGCGACCTTGGCGCTGTCGACCATCATCAGCATCGCGTTGATGCGCGTGTCGTTGGCGGGCGTCAGCATCGGCACGTTGCCGCACGAGTAGGAGGTCTGCCGGAGCGTGTTCGGCACGTAGCAGCCGTCGTCTCCGCTGGCGTGGGCGGCGGGCGTCCAGAGCAGGCTGGCCGCCAGCGCGGCGAACAGGTTTCGGTTCAGCGTCGGGTTTCTTCGCATTTTTCTTGTGCCGGGTAGGGGGCCGCGACGGCCGGTTCTCTCAGGGGGTGTTTTGCCCCGGCGCGTATCGTACCTCACGGGGCGTGACGGCCGGCGGTGCGCAGGGCCGCCAGCCGCGCCGCGGGCCGGCCTCGCGAAACGGAAATCCACTCAGTGTGGACGCAACGCCACCTTGAATCCGGATCGCTTGAATTAAGATGCAGCCGGCAGCGGCGGACGTCCGACGATAGACGACCTGACGGGGGCCGCACTGCACGACGGGGAGGTCTGCCGAAAGCGGCGTTCGCATCGATCCGCGCGACGGAATCGATCATGAGAGGGAGGCGAACGGATGCCGTTTTACATGCCTGTTCAGTAGCATTACTTAACAATTTTAAGGGCGACACGATACGTCGTGTCGGCCAACGGCAGACGAGAGTGCGCCGGACAACGAAAACAAGAGGATTCCGATGAAACCCATTACATGGATGGTCATGGCGGCCGCGCTCGCGCTGACCGCATGCGGCGGCGACGATGTCGCGCCGAACGGCGGCGCGTCGTCATCGTCGTCGACGCCGACGAATCCCGGTTCGCCGTCCGGCTCGACGTCGCCCGGGGGCGGAACGAGCGGCGGGTCGAACGGCAGCCCGACTGGCGGCGGCGCCACGCAGCCGCAGGCCGGCTGGTCGACCGCCGCCGCGGTGGACGGCAAGGGGCCGGAGGGCGCCCCCAGCGTGACTATCGACGCGAGCGGCAATGCGCTCGCCACCTGGATGACCAACGGCCCGACCGGCGCGAACGGCAACGAGATGTGGGGCGCGCGCTATGCCGCAGGTTCGGGCTGGGGCACCGCGACGCGGCTCGACACGGGCGACGGCTCGCATTCGATGAACACGACGAGCTCGAGCCCGTCGCGCGTGGTCGGCAACGCGAGCGGGCAGGCCGTCGCGTTCTGGACCGAATGGATGCCGGGCCCGAACACGTATGCGCTGTGGGCGCGCCCGTACAGCCCGGCCGGCGGCTGGGGCGCGGCGTTCGAAGTCGCGCCGGACGTGACGGGGTCGACCTATTCGGCCGGGATCGACGGCCAGGGCAACGCGCTCGTCGCGTGGACCCAGTCGATCAGCCTGCTCGACACGCGTATCGCATGGACGCGCTACACGCAGTCCGGACAGTGGTCGCCGACGGCGCTGATCCAGATGCCGGTGCAGACCGGGCCGGGCGCGGTGACCGGCGACACCGACAACGTGGGGCCGATGATTTCGGTGCTGTCGTCCGGCCGGGCCGTGCTCGCGTGGCGGCAGACCAACCATACGCACTCGGCGCTGTGGACGGCCACGTACGACGCCGCCAACGGCTGGACCGACGTCAACCAGGCCGTGTCGAACACGAGCCTGTTCACGACGATCATCTCGCCGGTGGCCGGCATGGACGCGAAGGGCAACATCACGCTGCTCTGGGGGCAGCTCGACGTGACGGGCGGGCATATCACTACCACCACGATGTCGCAACGCTACGTGTCCGGCACCGGGTGGCAGCCGTCGCAACCGGTCGCGCCCGCGATCGTCGAGCCGACCGGGTTCATCGCGACGCCGATGCTGGCCGTCAACGAAAACGGCGTGGCCGCCGCGATGTGGGCGGAAGGCGGCGCGGCGCTGCAGGTGAGCGTGTCCGATGCCAGCGGCAACTGGGGGCCGTTGCAGCGGCTGACGGAACACCTGAACGGCGCCGCACTTCAGTACCCGCCGCTCGTGGTCGATGCCGGAGGCAACGTGACGGCTGCGTGGCAGGACACCGGTTTGCCGGGTGCGTCGGCCGTCATCGTGGCCAGCTACCGGAAGGGCGCGTGGAGCGCGTCGACGGTGGCGCCGCAGAGCGCGTCGTGGCCCGCGCTGGCCGTCAACGCGACGGGGGCGATGGCGCTGCTCTGGCAATCGTATGTCGCGACGATCGGTAGCCAGATCCAGGCCAGTTTTTATACGCCGGGCACGTAAGCGCCTCGTATTGGGGAAATCGAAGGAGAAACCATGAAGCAAACCTTGTATTGCACCGCCCGGACCGCACTGGCCGTCACCGTCGCCGGCCTCGTGCTCGCCGCGTGCGGCTCGACGCAGATGAACATGGTCGACGTCCAGACGTCGACCGCGAAGACGCTCGGGCTCGCGTCGTCGGACGAGATCACGATCGCCAACGTCCAGTACGGGAAGAAGGACGGGCTGGGCGGCCAGAAGGTGAGTTACGACGCGACGACCGGCAAGGGGCGGCGTTTCGGCTGTACGGTGTTCATGATTCCGGGGCTCACGCCGATCGATCGGCCGACGTACAACAACTGGGAATGCCATCCGCAACGGTGATGGCCGCGATGACGACCACGCCCGGCGTCGGGCGTCGGTCGATCGCTTAGGGGGACGATGCACCGCGTGGGCCTTGCGCCGACGCAGTTTGGTCGGATAATTGACGAACCGATTCTTTCCTGACCCGCCGGTTCGATAAAAAACTGTCATGGATCAAGCCGCATTTGTCCCTGTTTTCAGGTTCCGCACGACCGACTATCCCGAGCCGGACCGGTTCCACGTCTGGGTCAAGGACATGCTGTGCGACTACCGGCTCGACGACGACGGCGGCCACGACCCGTGCGACGCGGAAGCAACCGGCGCGGCGCTCGGCCCGCTGATCTTGTCCGGCCGGCACTGGCACTCGCGCGCGCCGACCTATACGGTCCGCCGCACGCCGCGGCGAATCCGGCTCGACGGGCAGGATTCGATCCGCTTCACGCTGCTGCTCGGCGGCCGGCTGGCGAGCCATACCGGCGGGCCTGAATTGATCAAGGGCGCCGGCGACCTGTTCGTCTACGACGTCGCGCAGATCAACGACTGCAAGGTCGAGGCCGGCGACGTGATCAGCCTCGTCGTGCCCCGCTATCTGCTGCCGGCCCACGCAGCCCAGGCGCACGGCCAGACGCTGACGAGCGGCGTGGGCCGGCTGGTCGCCGACCAGATGCTGTCGCTGTTCCGGAACCTGCCGAACCTGCGCATGCAGGACGTGCCGAGCATCGTCCAGTCGATGCTGTTGCTGCTGGCCGCAGCGGTGTCGCCGAGCGCGCAGGCGTTGAACGACGCACGCGGCCCGATCGACCATGCGCTGGTCGATCGCGTGCGTCGCTACATCGACCTGCATTTGCTGGAGCCGGACCTCACGCCCGAGCGGATCTGCCGCGACATCGGCGTGTCGCGGGCGCGGCTCTATCAGTTGTTCAAGGAAGAGGGCGGCGTGATGCGGCAGATCACGCGGCGGCGCTTGCGTCACGCGTATCACGTGCTCGGCGATCCGCAGCGCCGGCATCAGCGCATTGCGGAAATCGCGTGGGCGCACGGCTTTCCCGACGAGAAATATTTTCACCGGTTGTTCAAGGCGGAATTCGGCCATACGCCGAAGGAGACGCTCGAGTGTGCGGCCGCGCCGATCCTGCTGCCGTGCGGGGCGGCCGATGCGCGCTGGGGCGACGGCGGCCGGCTGGCGGGATGGACGCTGCCGTTCGGGGTGCTCACCAACTGAGCGGGCCGCGCGTGAGCATCACGCGGTGAACGCGCGCTAGCGCATCACGCGCACACGCTGCTGGCGATGCCCCCGTCATCCATCTCGTCGAGCACCGCGCGCAAGTCGTCGATGGCCACCATCAGTTCGCGGACCTGCCGCAACGACGGGTACTGATGCAGCACGGCTTGCCACTGCGGCAGGGTCAGCAGCGCGTGCCAGATGACGCCGAGGCCGTCCGGATCGGCATCCGGCCGTTGCGCGAGCGTGCTCGCGTATTCGAGGCTCGCCTGCGCGGACAGCAACTGCATCCGGCTTGCGGCGCCCAGCAGGCGCGGCGTCGTGTCCGCGGACGCGTCGCAGCAATACAGTACTTCGCGTGGCAGCGCCGCTTCGTCGGTCGTCAATGCATGCAGCGATGCCCCATGCACGTGCACCGTGCCCTGATGCGTCTCGAATGCATAGACCGCGTCGGGCGCGGCCTGCGCGAGCAGGTTCAGGCCGCGCAGCAGCCGCGGCAGATCGGTCGTCGCCGCGTCCGCGGAGGCCTTCGCTTCGACCAGGAAGCGCACGTTCCATGCGGCCGCCGGGTCGCTGCCGCGCGCGCGTTCGAGCAGGATCGCGTCCCATTCGGTTTTCGCGCGATCGTGCCGGCCCGGGATCGACGAAGGCACGCGCATCGACGTGACCACGCGATAAGTGCGTTGCGCGTCCACCGCGTCGAGCCTGCGCGCCAGTGCGTCGAGCGCCTGGGCCGCCAGCGCCTCGACGGCCGCGCCGCGCTGCTGGGACGCGGCGCCCTGCGCGACGGCGACCGTGCTGCCGACGAGCGGCCCCTGACGGACCCACAGCGCGCGGTAGCGACGGACGTCCGCGTCCGCGGCCAGCGCATCGAGCCGCAGCATGCGTTCGAGCGCCGGGCTGTCCTTGAGCCTGACGATGTCCTGCTCGAACGCCGCGTCGGTCGCCATCTCGGGCAGCGCGAGCAGGTGCGCGAGCGCCGCATGCAGCTCGGCCCACGCCGCCGCGGTCGCGGCCGCATGCAGGCGCGCGAGGCCGTCGCGTTGCCATGCCAGTGCGCTGCGCTCGAGCTTGGCCGGATGCGCGATCGCATTGACGGCCGAGTAGAGCGCACGCCGGTCCTGCTCCGCGTGCGCGGACAACGATGCGTATTCGCGCACGTTCGGCGCATCGTGGCGCAGCACCGATGCCTGAAACGACGGATCGCCGGATGACGGGTCCATCGCGTCGCGGATCATCCGCGCGAGCGCATCGATGAAGCGCTGCCGCAAATCCGCGTCGGGCGCGTGGCCGTCCGCCCGCATCCTGCGCGCTTCCTCGATCACGATCGCCAGCGCGGTGGCCGGGTGCGTCGTGTCGGTCAGCGACGATGCGCGCTCGAGCGGCGGCAACCGGTAACGGCGCGCGACGGTGCGCAGGGTGGTGTCGAGCAGGGCGGGAAGCGGTGTCAGCGACATGGCGGGTTGGGCGTGAAAGCGGTGCGCGGGTGCGGCCTTCGGGCCGGAACGCGCGACGATGTGCAACGGTATCACGGCGGGGGCGGAACGGATCGATGACGGGCGCTGCCGCGGCCGCGCGGAATGCGGTCGGACGCGGCGTCAGCGGGGCCCGAGGTCCTTGGTCAGTGTCTCGATGGTCAGGTTGGCGTCGCGCGGCGTGCCCACGCCGGCGTCGAGCGGGTAGCGCATCGGTTCGCCCGTTCGCGTGTAGCTGCGGCGCAGACAGAAATCGATCAGTTCCTGGCGGGCCGACACGAGGACCATAACCGCTGTTCCGATCGGCCAATGCTGGCGGGCGAACTGTTCGGCTTTGTTCGGCAACGTCTTGCCAAGCCCGTCATTCTGCATCGACGGCGAGACAGCCAACGTGCCGATGTAGGCGACGTTTTCTTTATTTCTGACTTCGATTCAGCCGGCGATCTTTCCTTCGAGCTCTGCAGTCAGCAAAACGATGCGCGGGGCCCGCAAGGTATCGGCGGCCTACTGCGTCGTGATGCGTGGGCCGTCGACGAGTGCAGTTCCGTGCGTCCAGCCGCTCGCAGCCGCTGTCGAGCGCTATAGCTCACCGGACGTCGGATATCGGCGAGGTGCTGGAGGGGATTGTGTGCATCCGGGGGGCTCGCCATGCGAGCGCAAGGGCTGTAACGATTGCTTGCTGTTCTATATCCGTAGCGTGTCGTTTGCGGCGGACGGACGCGGCAACGGAGTGAGGCCTCTTCACGGTGGGAGAGGTTTAGTCGCGGGTAGTGCTTCGCAACGTTAGAGTTGCTCTTTGTTGACCCTTGCTGCCAAGAGATTGTCTGCTGCAGCGTATGCCATTTCGCCAAGTCCCGCATAGTGGGCGCTGCTTCCATTTGCGATCATACCTTGCAATGCCGCTGCAGCAAAATAGTCGCGCAGAGACATTCCTTGCAAGCTAGAACTATGCTTTTGGTTATCGAGCGTAGTAACTGGTACGGGAAACGCCGGTCCGCCGCTATCCATATTAATCTCCGTAGTTTGTGGAGAGGAGATCATATAGTATTCTGATGCATATGGTGACCGATGCTGCTTAAATGCGTGAGTCCCTCCGATGAGGGGAGATGCGTCGGTAGAAAACGAAGTCCACTCGGATTTCCGGACGGGATATTTCGTTCAGGCTCACCTGTTTCTATTAACATTACTTCGTCGAGCAGACGCTCGACGTCCATAACACAACCAATACGGGGTAGGTAATGACGACGATGGCGCAAGCTATCCGAGAGTTCGTGAGTTCCGCAGATGGAGGCGTCACGTCTTCGGAGATTCGCGGGCACATAGCCAACGCGTATGGCGATCGGTGGAAGCCGGGTACGTTGGATGCACATTTGTACGGGTGCCGAGTGAATAGCACGAAGGCGTATCGGTCACATCCCTTCGCTCAAAAGTTTTTGTACAAGGCCACCGATGGTCGATTCCATATCTACAATATGGAGTCACACGGCCCGAACGTCTGGACGCCCGCTTACGACGCTGATGAGCAGGAGGTTGAGCAAGGCATTGAACAGCCGGACGCTGTCGAGGAACTGATTGAGGCTTCGGTCAGCTTCGAGCGAGATGTCGAGGCGCACCTCATTCAGAATCTAGGCGCGCTGGAGCCGGGGCTCCGTTACATTGACCGTCAGGTTTCGATTGATGTTGGCCGAGTTGACATTCTCGCGGAAGATGCTTCGGCGCGCCGTGTTGTCATTGAGCTGAAGGTGGGGGAAGCAAAGGACTCAGCGGTTGGTCAGATCGCCCGCTATCTCGGATGGTATGCGAAGCAGGATGGCACTCCTCCTCGCGGTATCCTGATAGCCAGTGAGTTTTCTGAGCCGATTCGATATGCGGCCCAAGCGGTGCAGAATTTGCAGTTAGTTGCGTACAAGATTCAGTTTGCTTTCTCTCGCACGGGAATCGAGTAAGCGTACCGCAATTACATTTTTAAGGTTATAAGCTAGAGCCCGTAAGGTGAAAGTCTCGCGGGCTTTTTCGTCATCAGAGGCGTGTACACGACTCCATCCGAGCGAGGAGCTCTCGGCGACCTGTCATCAACTCTTCTCGACGTGGGCTGTCGGCGGACCAGTTGTTCAAATTGAGCTGAGTTTGATAGTAGTCGAATTGCTGGCGAAGGAAGTCGCATTGATTAGATGCTTTGACTCGCCCATTCAAGACGGCGATCTGCGACGCTTGGTCGGCGATCGCCCTTTGAGATCCTTCGTAGGCTTCTCTCCAACTGATCAAGTTCTTAATAGTGACGTCTAAGCTGGCCTGCGTGTCCGTCAGTTTCTTTTTTGTTGAGTCGAGATCGTCAATCGCAGCCCGGCATTCACTGTGAGCGGAGTCTTTTCCGTATTGAACGCCCTGGGTGTACGTGACGCCAAGTGCGCTAGCAACGGCAACGAGAAGCGTAATTCCGCCTGTTACTGCTGCACCGACGCTTATTGAAATTCCGTTTTTCGGTTGTGGATGGTTTTGGTGGAGAGACATTTTTTATCTCAGTTTGTTTTGAGTTCACAGGGTGATGTGACAGTACTAAGCGTGCGCCGGAACCTCGTGTTCCTCGGCAAGAAAGAGAAACGAGGTCTGAGTCAACTTGCGTGCATTTGCAGCGGTGTCGATCCGCTGCAGGAGCCGTTCAGGCATGTTGACGTTGAAGCGGACGGCCTTCGAACTGATCTTCGACAGGTCGATATCGAAGAGCATCCAAACGCCGCCTTCGTATTCGGAATTACGCGCGAGCGTTTTCAGTGCAGACGATGACGGCACTATGCCTTTTTTACCGTAGAAATGCGCCTCGGCCGCTTCCCGTACAGCGGCGCGAACGTCTTCCCAGGTATCGGCGGCAGCGAAGCAGCAGGAGAAGTAGGAAAGGCGACGCCGTGTGCATGCCGCCGCCGTCAGCATAAAGTGGATAGAGTATTCTCCTCTCCTCAAAAACTGCCGGTCATTTCAGACCGGCCTGTTTCAGGATGCTGCGGTCACCTGCCCCTGTCACGCCGTCAACGTCACCGACAGGCTGCCGAGTTCGCCGAAGCGCACCGTCAGCACGTCGCCGAGCGGCACCTCGATCGCGCCCGCGTACGAGCCCGTCGTCACGATCTGGCCGGCGCGCACCGCATCGCCGCGCGATGCGAGGAAATTGACGAGCCACACCAGCGGCTTGAGCGGATCGCCGTCCGGATGGCGGCCGTCGATCGTGCGGTTCAGCGCGCCTTCGAACGACAGCGCCAGCGTCTCGAGCGGCACGTTCAATCCGTCGGGCACGACCGGGCCGACGCACAGCCCCTGGTTGAATTGCCCGTCGGCCAGCAGCTCGAACTTCGACGCGCGCGCCGGCTCCGCATAGCGGCAGCCGAGGACTTCGAGCACGATGCGCACTTCGCGGATCGCGGCGCGCACGTCGCCTTCGTCATACGGCTGCTCGCGTGCCGGCAGATCACGATCGAGCACGAACGCGATTTCCGGTTCGATCCGCACGATCGGCCCGCCGACGACGCGGTACGGCGCATCGGCTTCGCGGATCGTCGACGCGAAGATCGGCGCGAGGATCACGCGATCGGGCGGCGGCAGCGCGCATTTCCAGCCGCCGACGGGTTCGCCGAGCAGGTCGGTGACGCGCTGCTGAATCGCGAGCGCGGTTTCGATGTCGTCGGGGCGCAGCGCATCGGGCAGCAGCGGGCCGGGCGAGCCGGCATGGCGGGCGGCGACGAGATGCTGGGCGGCGCCGTCCACGCGTTCGGTAGTCGTTGTCATGTCGGTTGAGCGAGTTGAAAGTGGGGCCGGCAAAAAAGGGCCGGACGAAAGTCGCATGGTCGATGATAGCGCCTTCGGCGCGATGGCCGCTCGAAAGGGCATCGGCGCCCGCATTGCCGGCCCGGCTCGCGGCCGTGCTGAAAACGCAAGCTTCCCCCTGCCCGTCGTGCCGTTTTGCCGCACGCGCGGCCGCTGCCGGGGTTGACCGCTATCAATATCCGAACCCGCCGCCGGCCGATGATGGAGACATGGCCGCGCACAACAAAGTGCGCTGCCATGCAAAAACTCACCCCAGCGAGGTTCGCATGTACGAGAAGATCATGGTGGCGGTCGACGGTAGCGCTTCGTCGAAACAGGCGCTTGCCGAAGCCGTGAAGGTGGCGCTGGCGGGCGATACGCACGTCAGCGTCGTGTATGTGGTCGACAAGTCGGTGCTGTTCACGTACGCCGGCCGTCTCGATCCGCACGCGCTCGTCGAGGAAATTCGCGACGACGGGCGCAAGGTGCTGCGCGAAGCCGAACAGATCATCGCGCTGGCCGGCGCGAACGGCGAAGCCGAACTCGTCGAGACCGAGACCATCGGCGAGGACATCGCGGAGCGCCTGCAACGCTACGTGAAGGAGCGCGGGATCGATCTCGCGGTGGTCGGCACGCACGGGCGGCGCGGCATCCGGCGCGTGCTGCTCGGCAGTGTCGCCGAGCGTTTCGTGCGCGGCTCGAAGTGCCCGGTGCTGCTGATTCGCGGCGACGACGCCGACGAGTCGGCCGCCACGGCCGCGGTATGACGTGGCGCGCGCGATGATACGCCGCCAGTACCGCATCGTCGTCGCGGCGCTCGCCGTGTTCGTGTCGCTCGCCGGGATGATGGCCGTCGTGACGGGCCTGCTGTTCGATGCCGCGACGGCGCTGCGCGGCGGCGCCATCGCGTTGATCGTCGGCGTCGCCGGCTTCGTCGTGATGCTGAACCCGGGGCCGAAAGGCGAGGAGTGACGCGGTCGGGCGAGGCGACGGCGCACGGCGGGTGTCGGTTTCGCGACGATCGGCGACCGCCGTTGCGCCGCCGGGATTTCGCGTGGTCGCTTGCCGTCGCCGGCGCCTTCGTGCGGTCCTGCCCGATCGGGATATCGGCCGCTTGGACGTTGCCGCCCGCTCGGCGCTTCTGTCAAACTGGCGCCCATGAAACCGCGCCTCGCTTCACCGCCTTCCTCCGATTCCGCGCCTGCGCCCGCAGGCTTTCCCGACGCCGACGAACTGGCCGCGCTGCGTGCGTGGTACGCGGGCATGACCGTGCGCCAGGCCGTCGAACGCTACCTGCCCGACCGGCTCGGCGGCGGGCGGTCGGCGCGCGGCGTGATCGGCGCGATTCGCCGTCGCCTCGTGCGCGTCGCGCGGCAGGTTGGCCGCCCCGATCTCGCGGAACGGCTCGGCCACGCGGACGGTGAGCGTTTGCGGGAGGCGAAGGTGGCCACCGACGCGATCGGCCTGCTGCGCCATGCGCGCGCGCCGGTCCCGCAGATCAGCGACGACGTCGGCCTGTGGCTGCCGGCACGCGCGGTCGTGGCATTGCGTGCGCACGGGATCGCGACGCTCGCCGACCTGACGGTGCGGATTCCGCGCCGGCGCCAGTGGTGGCGCACGATCGCGGGCCTCGGCATGGCCAGCGCGCGGCGCGTCGAGGCATTCTTCGCCGCGCATCCGGACCTGACCGAACGGGCGCGCGCGCTGATCGCCGCGACGCCGCGCGGCAGCATCGTGCCGTGGGAGCACCTGAAGCTGCCGCACGAAGTCGACGGCTCGGCCGGCACGTTCCGCGCGCCGCGCGCGACCAGCACGCTCGACGCGGACAACGATTACGCGGCCGTGCACGCGTGGCTGTCGCTGCACGAATCGGCCGCGACGCGGCGCGCATACCGCAAGGAGGCCGAGCGGCTGATCCTGTGGGCGATCGTCGAGCGCGGCCGCGCGCTGTCGTCGCTGACCACCGAGGATGCGCTCGCGTATCGCGCGTTCATCCGCCGCCCGACGCCGCACGAACGCTGGGTCGGGCCCGTGCGGCCGCGCGGTGCGCCCGACTGGCGGCCGTTCTCCGGGGCGTTGTCCGCGCGGTCGGCGGCATACACGCTGTCGGTGCTCGGCGCGCTGTTCCGCTGGCTGATCGAGCAGCGCTATCTGCTCGCGAATCCGTTCGCGGGCGTGAAGGTGCGCGACACGCGCGGCGCGACCGCGCTCGACACGTCGCACGCGTTCACCGAAGGCGAGTGGCTGCTGGTCCGCACGATCGCCGACGGGCTCGAGTTCGGCAAGCGCACGGCCGACGGCGCGCCGCAGCCGGGCTGGACGCCGGCCGCCGCGCAACGGCTGCGCTTCATTCTCGATTTCGGCTATGCGACCGGGTTGCGCGCGAGCGAACTGGTCGGCGCGACGCTCGGCGACATCGAGACGGATGCGCACGGCGACGCATGGCTGAAGGTGATCGGCAAGGGCAGCAAGGCGGCCCGCGTCGCGCTGCCGCCGCTGGCGCGCACGGCGCTCGATCGCTATCTGGTCGCGCGCCGGTTGCCGGTCACGCCGGCGCGCTGGCGGCCCGATACGCCGCTGATTCCGCGCCTCGCGGAAGACGACGCGGCCGCGACCACGAGCGTGCGGCTGTGGAAGGTGATGCAGCGTTTCTTCGCGCAGACGGCCGACGCCGTCGAAGCCGACCATCCGGCGCTCGCGCACAAGCTGCGCCAGGCGAGCCCGCACTGGATGCGGCATACGCATGCGACCCACGCGCTGGCGCGCGGCGCGGAGCTGACGACGGTGCGCGACAATCTGCGGCATGCGTCGATCTCGACGACGTCGATCTATCTGCATGGCGACGACGTGAAGCGGGCGCGGCAGATGTCGAGCGCGTTCGGTATCGACAAATGAGTTGAACGGCGCGGCGTCGACGCGGGTCAGACGATGTTTCGATCCCGGAGATTCGCATGGCATCGAGCCAGCGCACGGTCGACTTCATCGTCGAGCAGATCGCGGCGGCCGGTACGGTATCGGCGCGCAAGATGTTCGGCGAATACGGTATCTATTGCGACGGCAGGATGGTCGCGCTCGTCTGCGACGACCGGCTGTTCGTCAAGCCGACGTCCGAAGGCCGCGCGTATCTCGGCGCGTGCGACGAAGCCCCGCCGTATCCGGGCGCGAAGCCGCATCTCGTCATCGCCGGCGATCGCTGGGACGATCGCGAGTGGCTCGCGACGCTGATCCGGCTCACCGCCGCGCAATTGCCGCTGCCGGTGAAGCGCGGCCGATGACGATCATGCTGCATGCGACGTCACGCCCGCAGCGGCAGGCGTATTCTGTGACACATGCGCGCGACCATCGTGCGCCACGGAGTAAACACATGGAGACATCCGGACCTTCACGCGGCACGCGGCATGCGCGCCGCGTCTGGCACGCGCTCGTCGCGACCCTGTGCGTGGGCTGGAGCGCGCTGTCGTTCGGCGCAGAGGGCGCGAACGGCGCGGCCGCGCTGCTCGAGCGCTACCGCAGCCTCGGCGCGCAATTGAAGGACAACGCGTTTCACCGGCCCGTGGTCCTCGAATCGTCGGAGGCATCGTCGTCGCTGAAGGGCGACATCTATGCGGTCGTCGATTATCCGTTCGCGGTCGTGAACGGCCAGCTCAACGATCCCGCGCAAGGCCCCGCGAACTGGTGCGCGGTGCTGATCCTGCACCTGAACACGAAGTACTGTCACGCGTCGAGCGGCGGCAACGGCCCGGTGCTCGACGTGAACCTCGGCCGCAAGATCGAGCAGAAGCTGTCGGACACCTATCGCGTGCAGTTCCGCTATCGCGTGGCGGCCGCGACGCCCGACTATTTCCAGGTGGACCTGACCGCCGACAGCGGCCCGATGGGTACGAAGGATTACCGGATCGCGCTGGAGGCCGTGCCGGTCGGCGCGTCGCGCACGTTCCTGCATCTCACGTATTCGTATGGCTTCGGCACGGTCGGCCGGATGGCGATGAAGACCTACCTCGCGACGGTCGGCAGCGACAAGGTCGGGTTCACGAACGTCGGCGCGGCCGCGCAGCCGCAGTACGTCGGCGGCGTGCGCGGGCTGCTGGAGCGCAACACGATGCGCTACTACCTCGCGATCGACACGTATCTCGCGACGCTCGACAAGCCGGTCGACCAGCGCCTCGCGCGCTGGTTCGACGCGACCGAGCAGTATCCGCAGCAACTGCACGAAGTGGAGCGCGGCGCGTATCTGCAGATGAAAGCGCAGGAGGTGCAGCGGCAGCAGACGGCGCGATAGGCGTCGCCTGCCGCCTGCTGCCCGGCGTCGATCAGTTCGACGCGCCGCCGACCGTGCGAATGCTGCGCCATTGCCCCTGTTCGACGCGGAACAGCGTGTACGGCGGCTTGACCAGGTCGCCGCGCTCGTCGAACGAGATCTTGCCGGTCACGCCGGTGACCGACACGCCGGGCAGGCTCGCGACGATCTTGCCGCGATCGAGCGAGTCGGCCTTGCGGACCGCCGCGATCATCGCGAGCGCGGCGTCGTACGCGAACGGCGCATACAGTTCGACATCCTGGTTGAAGCGCGCCTTGTAGCGCTGCGCGAACGCGACGGCCGACGGCAGCTTGTCGAGCGCCGGGCCGGGCTCCAGATCCTGCGTGCCTTCGCCCGCGTTGCCGGCGATCTTCAGGAACGCGTTGCTTTTCAATGCGCCGGCGCCGAACAGTTGCGCGCGGATGCCGAGCGAGCGCATCTGCTTGACGAGCATCGCGCCCTGTTCGTCGAGCCCGCCGAAGAACAGCAGGTCGATGTTGTTGCTCTTCATCGTCGTCAGGATGCCGCGGAAATCGACGGCCTTGTCGTTCGTGTATTCACGGCCGACGATGCTGCCGTGCGCGTCCTTCACGCCCTTCTCGAACGCGTCGGCGAGACCCTGGCCGAACGCGGTGCGATCGTCGATGATGCCGATCCGCTTCGCCTTCAGCTGCTCGACCGCGAAGCGGCCGGCCACCACGCCGCCGACACCGTCGTGCCCCATCGTGCGGAACACGTTCCTGAAGCCCTGCATCGTCAGTTGCGGATTGGTCGAGCCGGGCGTGATCATCGCGACGTTCGCCTGCTTGTAGACGGCCGACGCCGGAATGCTGCAGCCGGAGTTGTAGTGGCCGATCACGCCGACCACGCCGTCGTCGACGAGCTTCTGCGCGACCTGGATCGCGATGCGCGGATCGGCCTGGTCGTCCTGTACGTCGAGCACGAAGCGCACCGGTTTGCCGCCGATGGTCGGATGCTTCGCGTTTTCCTCGTCGAGGGCGAGCTGCGCGCCATATTGCAGATCCTTGCCGACGCGCGCGACCGGCCCCGTCAGCGGGCCGGCGAAGCCGATCCTGACGGTTTCCGGGTCCGCGGCCTGCGCGGATGCCGCGACCGTGCCGATCGAGCAGACGGCCAGCCAAGCCAGCCAGTAACGACGATTCATGATGCTTCTCCTTGGGGTGGAAATCGTGGCGCGCGTCAGAATCGCGCGGCCCGGTATGGCGTGAGGTCCAGCGGCGGGGCGCGCCGGGCGACGAGGTCGGCGACGATCTGCCCGGTGATGCCGGCGAGCGTCACGCCGAGATGCTGATGACCGAATGCATGGATCACGTGCGCGCTGTCGCGTGCGCGGCCGATGACGGGCACGCCGTCGGGCAGCGTCGGCCGGAACCCGAGCCAGCTGCGCGTCGGCGTGCCGAGCGACGGCACGGCTTCGCGCGCGGAGCGCGTGAGCAATGCGACCAGCGACGGATTCATCGGCGCGTCGAAGCCGCCGAGCTCGACGGTGCCGGCCGCGCGCAGCCCTTCGTCGAGCGGCGTCATGTAGAAGCCGCGCTCGGCCCACCCAACCGGCCGCGTGACGATCGGCTCGTGCGCGCCGAACTGCACGTGATAGCCGCGTTCGGTATCGAGCGGCACCGCATCGCCGCACGCGGCCGCGAATTCGCGCGAACGGGCGCCCGCGGCGATGACGACGTGATCGAACGCGCGCACCGTGCCGCCCGCGTGCACGTTCACGCTGTCGCTGGCCGGGGCGATCCGTTCGACCCGCGCGCGTTCGAGCGTCGCGCCGGCGGCGGCGAGCTGGGCGAACAGCTCGCCGAGAAACCCGTGCGGATCGGAGAAATGCCAACTGCCCGCGAACAGCACGCCGCGCGAGAAGATCGGCGCGAGCGCGGGCTCGAGCCGGCGGATCGCGCTTGCATCGAGCGTCTCGAACGGCACGCCGAGCCGGCGCCGCAGCGCGAGCGACGGCTGCGCGGCGTCGAACGACGCCTGCCGCGCGTACAG
>NZ_BCPO01000219.1:0-2746 GCF_016586105.1 Burkholderia sp. E168m15 | reverse complement strand
GGGCGCGCCGTGCAGCAGATATGGCCAGCGAATGCGCAGCGGGCTGTCGGCGGCGAACAGGAAATGCGGCAGGTCGCGGAACACCGACGGGCCGTTTACCGGCACGCAACCGTACGGCGCGAACGTCGCGGCATTGCCGAACGACGCGCCCTGGCCGACGCCGGCCGGATCGAACAGCGTCACGCGATGCCCGTCGCGTTGCAGCCATGCCGCCGCGCCGAGCCCGATGAAGCCTGCACCCACGATGGCGACGTTCGCCATGACGCTTCCCCTCCGGAGGAGATGATTCACACAAAGTTGCGATCAAGAATCACACAGTAAATTTTTGTGTGCAATCAAAATAATATTGTGTGGTGCTGGCGTTTACCCGATTTCAACTCGCTGATTCAGCAGACTTTTCAGTGAATGATTGACGGGGCGGGGAGGTCCTATACAATCGCGGGGCAAGCCAAAACGGCAGACAAACGCTTTTTGTGTGGTCACGGGCGACAGATGGCATCAGACAAACTTTCCGGCGAGCGCGATGGCGGCTTGCCGGCACCGGCGAAGCGGCCGACCTACGTCGAGGTCTCGAGCTCGATCGAGGCGGAAATCCGCAACGGCATGTATCCGCCCGGCAGCCGCCTGCCGCCGCAGCGCCAGCTCGCGACCGAACTCGGCATCAACGTGTCGACGGTGTCGCGTGCGTACAAGGAATTGCAGCTGCGCGGCCTCGTGATCGGCAGCAAGCGTCGCGGCTCGCTCGTCACCGGCGGCGCGATGCCGAGCATCGAGCCGGCCCGCGCATCGCTTGCGGCGGGCAACGGCGTGATCGACCTGACCGTGAACCGCCCGGCGACCGGCGAATTTCTCGCGAGCCTCGCGCAGACCTTCGCCACGCTGCCGAACGACCCGCGCTTCGCCGCGCTGCAGGAATACCAGCCGCCGCAGGGCCCCGACTGGGCGCGTGCAGCCGGCGCGCAGTGGCTGGCCGCGCCGGGCTTCGCGCCGTCGCCCGACCAGGTGGTCGTCACGAGCGGCGCGCAGCACGGGCTGTATGCGGTACTCAACAGCCTGATCGGCACCGACGGTGTGATCGTCGCCGACCGCCTCACGTATTACGGGCTCAAGGCGCTCGCGCCGGTGTTCCAGTTCGAGATCGTCAGCGCGCCAGCCGACGACGACGGCCTGCTGCCCGACGAGATCGAACGGATCTGCCAGCGCATGCCGGTCAAGGCGATCTTCGTCGTGCCTAATCTGCAAAACCCGACCGTGACGACGATGAGCCTCGCGCGCCGCATGGCGCTCGTCGACATCGCGCGGCGCCATCACGTGACGATCATCGAGGACGACGTGTACGGCCCGCTCGTGCGCGACCGGCTGCCGGCGATCGCGGGGCTGTGCCCGGAGCTGACGTTCCATATCGGCGCGACGTCGAAGATCCTCGCGCCGGGGCTGCGCCTCGGCTACCTGAGCTGTCCGCGCGACAGCGTCGCGCTGTGCGCGGAAGCCGTGCGGACCACCGCATGGATGCCGGCGCCCACGTCGATGTTGATCGCGACGGTATGGATCGAGGACGGCACCGCCGAGCGGATCATGGCCGCGCAACTCGCGGAGATTCGCGCACGCGTCGATCTCGCGCGGGAACTGCTGCCGGCCGGGCAACTGAAGGCCGACCCCGCCTGCATGTTCGTGTGGCTGCGGCTGCCGCCGCCGTGGCGGGCCGACGACTTCGCCGCGAATGCGAAAGCGCGCGGCGTGATCGTGATGCCGTCGTCGACTTTCGCGGTCGACCGCGCGGAACTCGAGCACGGCGTGCGCATCAACCTCGCGTGCCCGGCCACCCGCGACGAACTCGTCAACGGGCTGCGCATCCTGTCCGGCACGCTGAAGGACCGGCCGCGCGCGCTGTTCGGTTCGATCTGACGGCGCCGGCTCAGTCGAGCCACCCCGCGACGACGTCGACGATCCGCTGCAGCAGCGCTTCGTCACAAGGCAGCCACGGCACCGCGCGCAGCAGCGACGGCGGCGGCGCGATCGCCGGTTCGACCGGCTCGCCGTCGCGCGTCACGCGTCGCGCGGCCGGTCGCGCAATGCAACGACCACGCGCCGGCGCGCACGTGGCGTTCGTCGATCGTGATCCTCCCTTGCGCAACCGGTTCGGCGAATACGAGCGACAGCACATGCCTGCGATGTTGCGCCATCACGCCCCGCGGCAAGTCCGACAACCGGTTCAGGCGCCCAGCGTCGCGTCTCGATACCGCGTTGGCGGACCGGGTCCGTCGCGCGGGCCTTAGCCGTCTAGCCGCCGCGCGGGTGGCATCGTCGTCGAGCGCGAACGCGGCCACGCTGACGAGCAGATCGACCGCACGCGCGACTTCCGGGAACACGACCGGATCGGGTTCGCCGATCGGCAGCGGCGCTCAGCGCGCGCGATGCCGGTGAAGCGCGCGCTGGCGGTCGTGTCGGTCAGTCTTGCGACGAGCAGATCAACGAGGGTGCGATCAGACAGGTGTGCACTTCTGGACAGTCGCGCCGTTCTGGCGCGATTACTTCTGTACTGATCGGACGGCGTGCATCGCACCGCCGACGCCGGCTACAGATTCGATCGTGTACCGCATGGTGGGGCGCTCACCACGAAAACCAGTATTGCGCTCCCATGGGTCCGACCGGACGAAGGCCCGTGCGGCGGGCGTCCCGGGCCGATCCGGCCGCGCTGTGCCGGCCCACTGGCCAACCGGCCGTCCGGCCATTTCATAAGACGTAC
>NZ_BCPO01000218.1:0-1727 GCF_016586105.1 Burkholderia sp. E168m15 | reverse complement strand
AGAATGCTCGATTCGCGCCGAACTGTACTTTTGTCCGCAGGCTCGATGTGTGTACTCGGCCCCAACTGTTCTTCTCTTAAGATTCGATCATCAAGTGCACAGTGCTGCAGATCCCGCTGTTCCGGGAACCCTGCCGGCGCATCTTCAAGAGAGAGCCAGTGCGATGGAAAAGGCAAAACCGGAGGGAAAGATCAGGAATCACGACGGCCCGGTCGGCGGGCGAAACACGTGCAACGCGTGCGTATCGGGCGCACACGGGGCGGCGGCGGCGGGGCGGCGCGCGCCGGCAGGAGACGCACGATGAAACTCTATGAAAAACTCGCGGACGACATCGAGCGGCTGATCCGCCAGGGTGTGTACCGGCACGGCGACCGGATTCCGTCGGTGCGGCAGGCGAGCCAGCAGCACCGGATCAGCATCACGACCGTGCTGCATGCGTATCTGCTGCTGGAAAGCCGCGGGCTGCTCGAAAGCCGGCCGCAGTCGGGCTATTTCGTGAACCTGCGGCGTGACGACGGCCATGCGCCGGTGCGCGAGCTGCGGCCGTCGAAGCCGATCGCGATCTCGTCGTCGGTGGACGTGAGCCGGCTTGTGCTGTCGACGTTGCGCTCGATCGGCACGGACGACGCGGTGCCGCTCGGCTCGCCGTACCCAGACCCGAGCCTGTTTCCGTTCGAGAAGCTGAACCGCTACGCGTACGCGGCCGGTCGCGACAAGTCGCTGTGGGGCGTGACCGACGGGCTGCCGCCGGGCCATCCGCGGCTGATCCGGCAGATCGCGCGGCGCTACCTGGAAAACGGAATGTCGGTGGACCCGAACGAGATCATCGTGACGGTCGGCGCGACGGAGGCGATCAACCTGTGCCTGCAGGCGGTCGCGAAGCCGGGCGACACGATCGCGGTGGAGTCGCCGACGTTCTACGCGATGCTGCATGCGATCGAGCGGATGGGGATGAAGGCGATCGAGGTGGCGACGCATCCGGAATACGGGATCGACATCGCGGCGCTGGCAGCGATCGCGAAATCGCAGCCGATCGCCGCGTGCATGGTGATGCCGAACTTCCAGAACCCGCTGGGTTTCCAGATGCCGGACGAGCGCAAGCGCGAACTGGTTGAGTTCGCAACGAAGGCCGGCATACCGATCATCGAGAACGGTGTGTATAACGAACTGTATTTCGGCGATACGCATCCGAGTTCGCTGAAGTCCTACGACCGGACCGGGATCGTGCTGCATTGTTCGTCGTTCTCGAAGAGCCTGACGGCCGCGTACCGGATCGGCTGGGCGCTGCCGGGCCGTTATCGCGATCAGGTCGAGAAGCTGAAGTTCCTGAATACGCTGGCGACGCCGTCATTGCCGCAGTTGGCGATCGCGGAGTTTCTGGAACGCGACGGCTATGAGCATCACCTGCGGCGCCTGCGCAAGGCGTATGCGCAGCAGGCGAATCTGATGCGCGCGATGGTGTCGCGGTTCTTT
This sequence comes from Burkholderia sp. E168m15, assembly GCF_016586105.1. Classification (NCBI taxonomy): domain Bacteria; kingdom Pseudomonadati; phylum Pseudomonadota; class Betaproteobacteria; order Burkholderiales; family Burkholderiaceae; genus Burkholderia; species Burkholderia sp. E168m15. Next base: position 254 of record NZ_BCPO01000218.1, on the reverse strand, counting down.
CCGGAAGGCACGCGCATTTCGAGCCCGGCGGGCGGGTACGTGCTGTGGGTCGAGTTGCCCGCGCAGGTCGATGCGATGCGGCTGTATCAGCTCGCGCTGGAGCAGGGGATCACGATTGGCCCCGGCTACATGTTCTCGATCACCGACAACTACCGGAATTTCATCCGGCTGAACTACAGCAGCCCGTGGTCGCCGGAGATCGAGCAGGCGGTGATCACGGTCGGGAAGCTGGCTGCAGCGTGCATGCGGTGAAC
>NZ_BCPO01000217.1:0-39234 GCF_016586105.1 Burkholderia sp. E168m15 | reverse complement strand
ACATGGATCGCGGGCGGCGGGACCTGCCGCGTGCGATTCATGTCGTTCAAGCCCAGCCGGCCGCCGAAAACGACCGTGCGGCCGATCGCAGCCAACTGCAGAACGCATCGATTTGCGGCCGCGCGGCGGCCGCGCGCGTCGTCAACAGATGGTAGCTGTAGGGGCCTTGCACCGGCTTGCCCGGCGCAATGGCCAGCAGCCCTTGCCTGACCGCATCGGCGGCGAGGACGTCCGACGCCACGGCCACGCCCTGGCCCGCTATCGCGGCATCGAGCGTCAGATAGGTATGCGAGAAGCTCGGCCCTTGCCGCAAACGCGCCGGGCCGGCCTGCACGTCCTGCATCCGGCTCCAGCGCATCCAGTCCACCTGCTCCGGAATGCGAGCCTCGTATTCGTCGTGCAACAGCGTTGCACGCAACAGATCGTCCACGGTGCGCAACGGCTTGCATATCGACGGTTGCCCGACCGCGAGGAACGTTTCCGACATCAGTTTTTCCGCGACGAGCCCCGGATAGGGGCCCACACCCAGGCGGATCGCCACGTCCACGCGCTCGCGGCTGAAGTCGACGGCGGGCACCGAAGCCAGCAGGCGCACCTCGATGTCGGGATGCAGCCGCCGGAATTCGCCCAGGCGCGGCATCAGCCAACGCGTGACGAACGACGGCATCGCGGTGACCGTTACTTCCGGCGAATCCGCGGCCTGCCGGATGTCGAGCGACGCGCGCTCGAGCTCGTCCATCAAGCGCTCGATTTCCAGGAAGTAGCGCCGCCCGATCTCCGTCAACTGGACCGACCGGGCGCCACGCATGAACAACGGCGTGCCCAGCCACTCCTCCAGCAGCCGCACCTGATGACCCACCGCACCGGACGTGACGCACAGCTCGTCACCTGCCCGGGCGAAGCCGCCATGGCGTGCGGCCGCCTCGAATGCGCGGACGGAGAGCAGCGGTGGAAGTTGTCGCGACATGGCTAAATTGAATTGAGGCTCAGTGCGGAAACGTTTGATTTGTTGCGCAGGACGTGCGTGCTTAATCTGGAAGCCTTCTGTCACGAGGCTCAGAAATAGTGAGCCATGCCATTTCCGGAGTCAACATGGATCTCAGCATTCACGGCGAGTCGAATCCCGCGCTCGCGTCGTCGTTTCGAAAGGTGCTCGTGCCCTGGGCGGTCCAGGGCGGGCTCAATCCGCCGGTCATCACGCATGCGCACGGATGCTACTTCTACGATGCGAACGGCAAGCGCTATCTGGACCTCACCAGCGGCTATGTCGCGGTGTCGTTGGGACATGGCCATCCGAAGGTGGTCGAGGCGATCCAGGCGCAGGCCGCGCGCATGTGCTGGGTCGCGTCCAGCTACTTCAACGACGTGCGCGCCGAATACGCGGAACTCCTGAACAGCGTTTCGCCGTGGCCGGACGGGCTGCGCGTGCATTTCACCTGCGGCGGTGCCGAGGCAAACGACGACGCGGTGAAGATCGCGCGGCTGGTGACACGCCGGCCCAAGGTGCTGACCGCCTATCGGTCGTATCACGGCAGCACCCTCGGCGCGAGCGCGATGACGGGCGTGGACCGCTGGCGCGATCCGTTCCCTGCGTTGCCGGGCATGGTCAAGTTCCTTGCGCCGTATCCGTACCGCAGCCCGTTCCATACGTCGGAGCCGGCCGAGGAGACCCGCCGCGCCCTCGATCACCTGGCTTGCGTCCTGTCGCATGAAGGCGCCCAAAACGTCGCCGCGATCCTGATGGAGCCGATGACCGGCTCCAGCGGCGTCGTCGTCTACCCGCCGGGCTATCTCGCGGGCGTTCGGGACCTGTGCGACCGGCACGGCATCCTGCTGATCTTCGACGAGGTCATGACGGGCTTCGGGCGCACGGGGGCATTGTTCTGCGCCGAGCGGGTCGGCGTGTTGCCGGACCTGATTTCGTTCGCCAAGGGGGCCAGCTCTTCGTATACGCCCCTCGGCGGCGTCCTGGTGCGCGAGGGCGTGGCCCGCCACTTCGATACGGAACTCTTCGACGTGGGCCACACGCATGCGGGCCACGTACTGGCGGTCGCCGGCGGCCTCGCGGCGCTGAAGGTCTATCTGGAAGAGGGCTTGTTCGAGCGGGCGCGCGAGATCGAAGGCTGGCTGCGCGACGGTCTCGGCGAGCTGGCGGAGCGTCATCCGTCGATCGGCGACGTGCGGGGCATGGGCGCCCAGTTCGGCATCGAGCTGGTGCGCGACCGGGAAACGCGCGAGCCGCTCGTCGAGTGGCACCACCCGGCGGGATCGGCGCCGATGCGCGCGTTCTATGGCGAACTGCTGAAGCGCGGCGTTCACGCGTACGGGCGCTACAACGTGGTGATCGTGACGCCGCCGCTCGTCATCTCGCGCACGGAGCTGGACGAGGGACTGGATGCGCTCGACGCGGCGCTGACGGTGCTGGAGGCCGCGCGATGAACTATGAGGACATTCTGTATCGCGAAGCGGGCGGCGTGGCGACGATCACGATCAACCGTCCGTCGGTGTACAACGCGTTCCGCGCCAGGACGGTCGACGAACTGCTGCATGCCTTTCAGCAGGCGGGCTGGAATCGCGAGATCGGCGTGATCGTGCTGACCGGCGCCGGCGAAAAGGCCTTTTGCACCGGCGGCGACCAGACGAGCCACGGCGATGGCGGCTACGGTGGCCGCGGCGCGATCGGCTTGCCCGTGGACGAGTTGCAGAGCCTCATTCGCGACGTGCCGAAGCCGGTGATCGCGCGCGTCAACGGCTATGCGATCGGCGGCGGCAACGTGCTCGTGACGGTGTGCGACCTGGCGATCGCGAGCGAAGCGGCCCAGCTCGGGCAGGTGGGGCCCAGGGTGGGGTCGGTGGATCCCGGCTTCGGCACGGCGCTGCTCGCACGTGTCCTCGGCGAAAAACGCGCGCGGGAAGTGTGGTTCCTGTGCCGGCGCTACACGGCGCGCGAAGCGCTTGCAATGGGGTGGCTCAATGCGGTCGTGCCTGCCGATCAGCTCGACGGGGAAGTCGCGCGATGGTGCGACGAAATCCTTGCACTGAGCCCCACGGCGCTGGCGATCTCCAAGCGATCGTTCAACGCGGATTCCGAGAACATTCGCGCGATCGGTGCGCTGGGATTCGAGGCGCTGTCGCTGTACTACGACACCGACGAATCGAAGGAGGGCACGCGTGCTTTCCGCGAAAGGCGCAAGCCCGATTTCCGGCGTGGAAAGGCTGGCCATGATCCGCAACCCTGATCTGCCACCCTGCCTGCTCGGGGCGATCCGGCTGGGCGACATCGTGCGACCCAAGATAAGGACGGAGCACTTCGATGAGCACCACTGACATACTTTGGCAACCACCGTCCGATTGGCGGACCAGCACGTTGCTGGGTGAACTCTGCGCGTGCCTGGGCGCATCGTCGTTCGAAGAACTGATCGGGATTTCGCTGCGTGAGCCGCAACGCTACTGGGCCGCGGTGATGACGCACCTGCAATTCCAGTGGCGAACGCCGCCGCAGCGGCATGTCGACCTGGCGAGCGGCCCCGCATTTCCGCGATGGTTTACCGGCGGTCGACTGAACTGGGTCGATCATGTGCTTGCGCACGCGGACGGTCCACGCGCGATGCAGGCGGCAGTCATCACGGAAACGGAGGACGGACGCGTCAGCACGACCAGCTATGCCGCGCTGGCTCGGGATGTACGGCAACGGGCGTCGCGGCTGGGCGCGCTTGGCGTCGGCGCGGGCGATCGGGTCGGCGTCATGATGACGATGGGCGCGCCGGCCGCGGCCAGCCTGGTCGCGGTAGCGGCGATCGGTGCGATCGCCGTGCCGCTGTTCACCGGTTTCGGCGCGGACGCCGTCACCGCGCGACTGACGCTGGCCGACGCACGTGTGTTGCTGGCGAGCGGCGGCTACCGGCGCCGCGGGCGCACCATCGACCTGAAACCCGTGTTCGACGCCGTGCAAGAACAGATGCCGGGTTTGCGCATCGTCGTCCACGGCGACGAGCCGGCGCGTTCCGCCGCCCTCGACGACCCGGCTTCCGCGCACGCGGCGCCGCCCCGCGCGTTTCCCGCGCAGGACCCGGACCAGCCGTTCATGATCGTTTTCACGTCCGGCACGACGGGGGAGCCGAAGGGCACGGTGCACACGCATGCCGGGTTCCCGTTGAAGATCCTGCACGATTGTGCGTACCACTTCGAGTTGCGCCCCGGCGATCGCTGCCTGTGGCCGAGCGACATGGGCTGGATCGTCGGCCCGCTCACGACGGTCGGCGCGCTCGTCCGCGGCGCGACCCTGGTGTGCTACGACGGCGCGCCCGACCATCCGGGCGCCGGACGTCTGGCCGAAATCATCGACCGCCACCATGTCACGCATTTCGGCGCATCGCCCACGCTGATCCGCAGCCTGGCGGCGTCGCTGGATGCCGTCGACGGCGCGGTGCTGGAGAGCCTGCGTGTGCTGATGGTGGCCGGCGAGGTGATCGACCCGGATCACTTCGCGTGGTTCTTCCATGCATTCGGCCGGGCGCGGTTGCCGGTGATCAACTACAGCGGCGGCACGGAGGCGTCGGGCGCGCTGTTGGGCAATGTTCCCGTGCGCCCGATCCGTGCCTGCGCTTTCAACGCCGTATCGCCGGGCGTCGACGCGTTTGCCGCCGACGAGAAAGGGCAGCGCGTGCGTGGCGTTCCCGGTGAACTGGTGATCGCCGCGCCTTTCGTCGGGATGACGTCGGGATTCTGGAACGCGGCCGACCGCTACGAGGAAACGTACTGGCGCCAGCGGCCGGGCCTGTGGACGCATGGCGACCTGTTGCTCGAAGACGATGACGGACAATTCTTCATCCTCGGCCGCGCGGACGACACGCTGAAGATTGCCGGCAAGCGGCTGGGGCCGGCCGAGGTCGAGTCGGTCGTGCTCGGGTCGCCGCTCGTGCGCGACGTGGCGGCCGTCTCGCTGCCCGATCCGGTGAAAGGGGAGCGGCTGGTGGTTTGCGTCAGTACCCACGGCGAACCGCCGAGCGTGCTGGTGAAGTCGCTGGCCGATCGGATCGAGGCGGCGCTGGGAAAACCGTTCCGTCCCGGCGTCGTGCATGTCGTGCCCGATCTGCCGCGCACGCGCAACGGGAAGGTCATGCGCCGCGTGGTGCGAAACGTGTTGCGGGGCTTGCCGCCGGGCGACGTGAGCGCCCTCGAGAATCCGGCGGCGCTTGCAGCGTTGCAGGCGCTGGCCGATCAGGGCACGGCATGACGGATCGACATCGGAACGGGCGGGGCGCGGTGTGGTGTCATCCCCCCGTCACCGGCGGAAAGAATGCGACCTCGCTGTCCTCCCGCACGACGAATTCCCCGGTCACCATTTCGAGGTTCACGGCCGCCCGCACTGGGCGGTCCATCCGCAACGCGTCCGCGCTGCGCGCGTCGCGCGCGGCCAGCGTGCCGCGCAGCGCGTCGACGGTGAGTTCGCGGGCATCGATTTCGACGGTTTCTTCATCGAGCGCCAGTTGTTCGCGAATGCTCGCGAAGTATTTGATCGTCAGTTTCATTGGAATGTCTCGAGCAGGAGCGGCGGAATCGGAAAACACGAAGCGAGCGCAATCAGCCCCAGCGCCGCATCGCCTGGTCGTCATGCGCCTTCGCCTCGACCCAGCCGGATTCGCCGTCGTGCCGGATCTCCTTCTTCCAGAACGGCGCGTGGGTCTTCAGGAAATCCATCAGGAATTCGCACGCATCGAACGCGGACGCGCGATGCGCGGCGGCCACCACGACCAGCACGACCGGCTGGCCGAGCGGAATGCGTCCGACGCGGTGCACGATCCTGACCGCCTCGAGCCGCCAGCGCGCGGTGGCCTCCTCGACGATGCTCCATAGCGCCTGTTCGGTCATCGTCGGGTAGTGCTCGACTTCCAGCGCGACGACGTCGTCGACGTCGCCTTCCTTGCGCACGACCCCGAGAAAATTCACGACCGCACCGACATTCGGATTGCGAACGATCGGTGCAAGCTCCGCGCCCGCGTCGATCGGCGCATGCTGCACGCGCACTTCGAAGCCGGCGGCGATCGCGGGCGCCGATTCGGGGTGCGGGTCGGTCGCGTCGACGTGCGGCGGGGCGCTGCCGGCACGCGGCGGATCGTCCGGCAGCCCGGCGCGGGATTCGGTGAAGGTCGTCATGACAGGTTCTCCAGTGGGCGGCGCATCCTGTATCGCGGGGCGGCCCGTCAGCCGCCGACGAGCGACATGCGCACGGTCGGATAGGTCTTGCCCGGCGCGCGGGCCGGCCGTGCGGCCCGGCGCTCGGAATAGCGGTCGTCGCGCTGCGTCCAGCGTGCGCGCACGGCGGCGGCGAGGTCGGCGGTCGACGCGGCGTCGTCGAGCCACGGCCGCAGGTCGGTGCCTTGCGTCGCGAACAGGCACGTATAAAGCCGGCCGTCGGCTGACACGCGGGCGCGCGAGCAGGTGCCGCAGAACGGATGCGACACGCTCGCGATGAAGCCGACTTCGCCCGCGCCATCGATGTGCGCGCAACGGATCGCGGTGGCGTCGTGCCCCGGTTCGCCGACGAGCACGAGCGGATAGTGTTCATCGATCAGCTCGCGCATCCGCGCGGCCGGGACGACCTTGTCGCCGGACCAGAAGCTGGCGCCGCCGACATCCATGTATTCGATGAAGCGCACGGCCACGCCCGTATGCCGGAAGTGCCGCACGAGCGGCAGGATCTGGTCGTCGTTCACGCCGCGCTCGATCACTGCGTTGACCTTGACCGGCGCGAGCCCGGCCGCATGCGCGGCTTCGATGCCGGCCAGCACGCGCGCCACCGGCACGTCGGCGTCGCTCATCCGGCGGAATACCGCGTCGTCGAGCGCATCGAGGCTCACGGTCACGCGCGACAGCCCCGCATCGCGCAACGCGCGTGCCTTCGCGGCGAGCAGCGAGCCGTTGGTCGTCAGCGCGATTTCGACGGGCTTGCCGTCGACGGTCGTCAACGCGGCCAGCCGTTCGATCAGTGCTTCGAGATTGCGGCGCAGCAGCGGCTCGCCGCCCGTGATGCGGATCTTCTCGACGCCGAGCGACGTAAAGGCGCGGGCGATCTTTTCCAGTTGCGCGAACGACAATCGCTCGGACGACGGCATGAACGCGTAGTCGGCGCCGAAGCTCTCGCGCGGCATGCAGTAGCCGCAGCGGAAATTGCACTGGTCGATGACGGACAGGCGCAAGTCGCGCAGCGGACGGCCGAGCGTGTCGGACGGGCGGGGGACAGCGCCGGGCGATGCGTCGCCGGATGAGGCGGCGGCGGCCGGCGCGGCGGAAACGATGGCATTCACGATCGGGTCGTCGGCCTGCATGAAGTAAGCGAAGGGGCGTCGCCGCTCGGCCGTGCGGATGCCGACGTGTCGGCGCACAGGTCGTGACGAGCCTCATCGTGAGCATAGTCCGCGGGGTTTTGTCGGCAGAGACACAATCCCGCCCGAATTGCAGGAATACAGTTCGCCGCGCGAGAGGCGCGACAGGCGCGGCCAATCGGGCGACGAATGGGGCGAAGGCACCGCATCGGGCGGCTATCCGGCGTCGCGCTCATGCGAGCCAGCGCGCGAATTCGTAGTACGGAACAGCGTCGCCGCGCGCGATGGCGCGCCCGGCCGGCAGCCGCGCGAGCCCGCTGGCCAGCACCAGCGACTGCAGCGTGCCGGCGCCTTGCTGGCGCAGCGTGTCGAGCACCGGCGCGCCGTCGGCGCCTACCGTACAGCGCACGCGCACGAAGCGCTCGCGCTGGGCATCCGGCTCGAAGCCGGTGTCGATCGGCAGCGACGGCACGCCCGGCAGGTACGCGTCGCGTCCCTGCAGGCGGCGGATCAGCGGCGCGACGAACAGCGCGAACGTCGTCATCGCGGCGCCCGGATTGCCGGGCAGCAATACCACGGGCCGCGCATCGAGCGCCGCGAGCGCGACCGGCTTGCCTGGCTTCATGCGCACGCCCGTGACGATGAACGATGCGCCGAGTTCAGTCAGCGCCGGACGCAGCAGATCCTTGTCGCCGACCGACGCCCCACCGACGCAGATCACGAGATCGCACTGCGCGTGCACGTCGCGCAACGCCCGATCGACGGCGGCCGCCGTATCGGCCGCGTGCAGGCTCAGCGCGACGTCGGCACCGGTTCCGGCGACCAGCGCGGCGAGCATCGGCGCGTTGCTGTTGTAGATCTGCTGCGGCGCGCGCGGCTGGCCGCATGCGACCAGCTCGTCGCCGGTCGTCAGGATGCCGACGCGCAGCGTCGCACGCACGTCGATCCGCGCGAACCCTTGCGCGGCGGCCACGCCGACGTGCATCGCGCCCAGGCGCACGCCGGCCGGCACGAGCAGATCGCCGGCGCGTACTTCCTCGCCACGGCGGCGGATGTGCGACCCGCTGCGCTGGGGGGCGTCGAACGTGACGTCGCCCGCCTGTTCGTGCGCATGCTCCTGCATCACGACCGTGTCGGCGCCGGGCGGAATCAGGCTGCCGGTGAAGATGCGTGCGGCCGTGCGCGGCGCGAGCCGCGCGGGCGTGTCGCCGGCATAGCAGCGCTGCGCGACGCGCAGCGGCTCGCCGTGCGCGAGGTCGGCGTGCCGCACGGCGTAGCCGTCCATCGCGGTCTGGTCCGCCGGCGGCTGGTCGAGCACCGCGGTCAGCGGCGCGGCCAGTATGTGACCTGCCGCTTGTGGGAGCGGCACGGACGCGGCGGCCTCGAGCGGCGCGAATGCGCTGGCGAATTGCTGCTGCGCGGTATCGAAATCGAACAGGTGTTTCATGAGGAGTGGGCCGGCTGCGCCGGTGCAGGCGATGGATCGAGATGAACGGCGGCGGGCGACACGTATTCGACGAAGCCGTCGTTGCGGCAGAAGCCGAGCAGCCGCACGCCGGCTTCGCGGGCGACGTCGATCGCGAGCGACGTCGGCGCCGAGATCGTCGCGATCATCGGGATGCCGACCCGCGCGGCCTTGCGCACCAGTTCGTAGCTCGCGCGGCTCGACAGGAACACGAAGCCCGCGCGCAGGTCGGCGCGGCGGCGTGCGAGCTGCCCGATCAGCTTGTCGAGCGCGTTGTGGCGGCCGACGTCCTCGAACACGTCGAGCACGGCGCCGTCGCGGTCGCACCACGCGGCCGCGTGGATGCCGCCCGTCTCGCGCATCAGCGTCTGCCGGGCCGGCAACGCATGCGCGGCGCGCGCGATCGCGTCGGCGCCGATGCCCGCGGCCGCGCCGGCGGCCGCGATACGCGGCGGGTGCAGGTCGAGCTGCGCGATGCTTTCGATGCCGCACACGCCGCAGCCCGTGCGGCCGGCCAGCGCACGGCGGTGCGCCTTCAGCGCCATGAATGCCTGCTGTGATACGGTGAGCCGCACTTCGGCGCTGCCCGGCCGGTATTCGCTTTCGATGTCGAAGACGTCCGACGCGCGCTCGACGATGCCCTCGCTCAGCGCGAAGCCGAGGCCGAACGCGTCGAGGTCGATCGGCGTCGCCATCATGACCGTGTGCGAGATGCCGTTGAACACGAGTGCAACCGGGGTTTCGTCGACGACGCGATCGACGGTGTCGCGCGCGTCGCCGGCACGGTGGCGCGTCACCTGACACGCGGTGCTGCCGGTCGGATCGTCACGGCGAGTGCAGGACTCCATGCGGTTTTCTCCAGGCGGGGCGGCCGGCGGGCCGGCCGGGCTCGGCGCGCACGCCGAACGACGGGAATCGAGGCCGCCGGGCGGGCGCCGAAGGGCGCACTACCGCCGCGGGCAGGCGTTGCATAAGATGTTAAGTGGAGTGAACAGTGCGCCGCAGGCACAGCGCCGCCACGCGGAAAGCAGTACAGCTGAGCGTCCCGCCGGCGCCGAATATGTTTTCCGTGCACACATCTTCGGCGGCGCAAGCAGCACAGTTTCAGCGCACGTTCGAGTGATTGCGAGTATCGTTGCAAACGCGATATCGTCATTCACGCTTCGATGCCGTGCGAGCGATCGTTTGTGTTCGCACGTGTTGTCGCCAAGCCGTCGCGCGATTTCCTGCTTCGGGCGTACGTCCTCACAACCACGAGCAAATTACGGTCATGGAAATCTTCGATGCGTTCCATCTCGCCCGATTGCAATTCGCATTCACGGTGTCGTTCCACATCGTGTTCCCCGCGATCAGCATCGGCATGGCGAGCTTCCTGGCAGTGCTGGAATGGCGCTATCTCGTCACCGGCGACGCCGCCTACAAATCCATGTTTCAGTTCTGGTCGAAGATCTTCGCGATCGGCTTCGGGATGGGCGTGGTTTCCGGCGTCGTGATGGCGTACGAGTTCGGCACCAACTGGGCCGGGTTCTCGCGCGTCGCGGGCAACATCACGGGGCCGCTGCTCACGTATGAAGTCCTGACGGCGTTCTTCCTCGAAGCCGGCTTTCTCGGCGTGATGCTGTTCGGCTGGCAGCGCGTCAGCCCGCGCGCGCACTTCTTCGCGACGCTGATGGTCGCGGTCGGCACGCTGATCTCGACGTTCTGGATTCTCGCGTCGAACAGCTTCATGCAGACGCCGCAGGGCTACAAGATCGAGAACGGCCTCGTCGTGCCAGTCGACTGGTTCAAGATCGTCTTCAACCCGTCGTTTCCGTACCGTCTCGTGCATATGACGATCGCGGCGTTCATCGTCGCGGGCTTCATCGTCGCCGCGTGCGGCGCGTGGCACCTGCTGAAGGGGCGCCGCGACGAGCCGGTGAAGCGCAGCTTCTCGATGGCGCTGTGGATGCTGCTGGTGCTCGCGCCGATCCAGATCGTCGTCGGCGACGCGCACGGGCTGAACACGCGCGAATACCAGCCGGCGAAGATCGCAGCGATCGAAGGGCTGTGGGAAACCGAGAAGGGCGGCACCGCGCTGAACCTCGTCGGGCTGCCCGACATGCAGGCCGAAACCACGCGCTATGCGATCCAGGTGCCGCACCTCGGCAGCCTGATCCTCACGCACAGCTGGGACGGCGAGATCCGCGGGCTGAAGGAATTCCCGCCGCAGGACCGCCCGTATTCGCCGATCATCTTCTGGACGTTCCGGATCATGGCCGGCCTCGGGATGCTGATGCTGCTCACCGCACTGCTCGGGCTGCTGCTGAGAAAGGGCGGGCGCCTGTATGAAACGCGCTGGTTCCAGTGGTTCGTGGTGGCGATGGGGCCGTCGGGCATCGTCGCGCTGCTGGCCGGCTGGATCACGACCGAGGTCGGGCGGCAGCCGTGGACCGTGTACGGCGTGCTGCGCACCATCGACTCGGTCTCCCCGCTCACCGCCCAGCAGGTCGGCGTGTCGCTGCTGGTCTTCGTGGTCGTGTATTTCCTGGTATTCGGAACGGGTATCTACTACATGATGAAACTGATGAAGCGCGGGCCGGCGGCCCAGGCCGGCTACATCGAACTGCACCGGCATCCGGGGCTGCGCAAGAGCGCGCTGTCCACGCCGCTGAACGTCACCGAGGCGGAGTAACCATGCATATCGATCTTCCTGTCGTCTGGGCCGCGATCATCGGCCTCGGCGTATTCATCTACGTGATGCTGGACGGTTTCGATCTCGGCATCGGTCTGCTGTTTCCGTTCTTCGATGCGAAGGCCGAGCGCCAGGTGATGCTCGACACCGTCGCGCCGGTGTGGGACGGCAACGAGACGTTCCTCGTGCTCGGCGGCGCGGGCCTCTATGGCGCGTTCCCGGTCGTGTATTCGACGCTGCTGCCGGCCAATTACCTGCCGCTGGTGCTGATGCTGGTCGGGCTGATCTTCCGGGGCGCGGCGTTCGAGCTGCGTGCGAAAGCCACCCGCACGCAGCACATGTGGGACCTCGCGTTCATCGGCGGCTCGGCGCTCGCGGCGTTCTGCCAGGGGATCGTGCTCGGTTCGCTGCTGCAGGGCATCAAGATCGAGAACAACCAGTTCGCGGGCGGGCCGTTCGACTGGCTGTCGCCGTTCAGCATGATGTGCGGGATCGGCGTGCTCGTCACCTATGCGACGCTCGGCTGCGGCTGGCTGATCTTGAAGGTCGACGGCGAACTGCAGCGCAAGATGCGGTTGCTGATGAAGCCGCTCACGGGCGTGCTGCTCGCGGTGATGGGCGTGGTGAGCCTGTGGACCGTGATCGGGCTGCCGGCCGTCGCGCACCGCTGGTTCGGCAGCGGCAACCTCGGCTGGTTCCTGCCGGTGCCGATCCTGGTCATCGCGTGCGTGTGGGGCATCTTCCATACGGTGAAGCGTGCGCACGAGGCCACGCCGTTCCTGCTGACACTCGCGCTCGTGTTCCTCGGCTACACGGGGCTCGTGATCAGCATCTGGCCGAACATCGTGCCGCCGTCGCTGACGATCTGGGACGCGTCGTCGAGCCATTCGAGCCAGTTGTTCGCGCTGGTCGGCACCGTGATCGTGCTGCCGATCATCCTCGTGTACAACGCGATGCAGTACCGCGTGTTCCGCGGCAAGGTGCGCGAGGGCGATATCGGCTATCACTGAGCGGCAAGCGAGGTGACGGGGCGCGGCGCTCGCGTATCATCACGCGCAGCGCGGCGCCCGGCACGGCACCCCGATAGAAAGCGGCCCGCCACGCGCGGGCCGTTGCACATCGGGTGAGCGCGCAACGGGTTGCGCATTTCCTTGGCAGTCGAGAAAACATCATGATCGTCAGACCACGACAGAACTGGCTCAGGATGCTGTTCGTATGGAACGGCTCCGTGCTGCAATCCATCATTCCGCAGCTCGTGTTCATGGCGATCGTCAGCACGCTGGCGGTCTTCACGAACGGGCGCATCTTCGGCGAGAAGATTCCGCTGAACACCGCGCCGTTCACGCTGTTCGGGCTCGCGCTCGCGATCTTCCTCGGGTTTCGCAACAACGCGAGCTTCGAGCGCTTCAAGGAGGCGCGGCATCTGTGGGGCAACCTGCTGATCGCCGCGCGTGCCGTGACGTCGCAACTGCATCGCTACCTGCCCGACAGCGTGAGCGACGCCGAGCGCAACCGGCTCGCCGATCTGCTGATCGCGCTCGCGTATGCGCTGAAGCACCAACTGCGTCACACCGATCCCACCGACGACCTGGTGCGCATTCTCGGGGCGGAGCGCACGGCCGCGCTCGGGGGAAAATGCTACAAGCCGGTCGCGATCCTCGACGAGCTGCGCGGCGGCATCGTTCGTGCGCTGGGGCGCGGGCCCGGCAGTGACGCGACGTGCTGGATGTTCGAGACGCAACTCGATGAACTCGGCAAGTCCGTTGGTGGTTGCGAGCGCATCCTGTCGACGCCGATTCCGTTTTCGTACAGCGTGCTGCTCCATCGCACCGTGTATGCGTATTGCGTGCTGCTGCCGTTCGGGCTCGTCGATTCGACGGAGTTCTTCACGCCGCTGATCTGCGTATTCATTTCCTACACGCTGATCGCGCTCGAAGCGATCGCGAACGAGGTGGCCGAGCCGTTCGGCCTCGCGCCGAATGCGCTCGCGCTCGATGCGATCACGCGCACGATCGAGCGGTCGGTGCTCGAACTCGGCGATCGGCCGCTGCCGGAGGAGTTCGTGCCGGCGTCGACGTATCAGATCACATGACAGCGTGGGTCGGTAGTGTAGTCACCTGTAAGGTTGATCGGCCGGACCGGGGAGAGGTGTGTAGACTCGGGCTCGTTCAATGGAGTCCACACCATGCAATTGCTTGATCACGTGTCGATCGGCGTGCCGGATATCGACCAGGCACGCCCCTTCTACGATGCCGTCATGGCTGCGCTGGGCGCGACCAAGGTCTATGACCGGCCCAATGCGCTCGGCTATGGCGAACGGTGCAGCGCGAGCGACCCTGAGTCGACTTTTCTGGCGGTATATCTGGATCCCGCCGAAGTCGGGACGAGCAAGCGGCACTGGTGTTTCAAGGCCGCATCGCGCGAGCAGGTGCAGGCGTTTTTCGACGCCGGCCTCGCGACGGGGGGCCAGTCCGACGGCGAGCCCGGATTGCGGCCGCAGTACCACGGCGACTACTACGCGGCTTTTCTGATCGATCCGGCCGGCAACCGGGTCGAGGCCGTGTGTCATGCGGCGGAGCGCGGGCGGCCGTGATGGCGGCGATGCCCTGCGGTCAGTGAATGTGTCAGGATTACCCGCGCCTGCCGATTCCCACCTTTTCAATCCCGATACGACGGCTCCTCGACGTCCAGGATGCGCTTCATCTCGTCGAAATGCGCGATCGAGAAGTCACGGAAGCCTTCCCAGTCACGCGCGGTCTTCTCGGCCACTTCGTCGGACAGCACGTTGAGCGGCTTGCCGGTCGCGTACGCGTTGACGAGAATCCGGCACGCGCGTTCGAGCGTGTACATGTCGTCGAACGCCTCGCCGATCGTCGATGCGGTCACCAGTACGCCGTGATTGCCCATCAGCAGACGGGACTTGTCCTTGAGCAGCGACACGAGGCGGGCGCCTTCGTCTTCGGTATCCGCCATGCCCGAGAATGCGGTGTCCAGCGCGACACGATTGAAATAGCGGGCGGTGTTCTGCTCGATGGGCGGGATGGTCGGATCGGACAACGTCGAGATCGCGGTGACATGGACGGGGTGCAGGTGCATGGCGACGCGTACGTGCGGCAGTTGCTGGTGCAACCGACCATGGATTGCCCACGCGGTCGGATCGATGCTGCCGTTTTCAAGGCTCGAGCGATCATCGGCATCCAGCAGCACCAGGTCGCTCGCGCGGATTCGCGAGAAGTGCATCCATTTGGGGTTCATCAGGAAGCGACGGCCGTCGTCGGAAACGGCGACGCTGAAGTGGTTCGCGACCGCTTCATGCATGCCGAGGCGGGCGAAGCAGCGGAAGGCGGCGGCGAGATCGGTGCGAAGCCGGGTTTCGTTCATATCGAAGTACGTGAGCGCAAGCGTTTCAAAAAGGGGGCGCCGGCAGGGGCGCGGGCCGCAAGTTCATGGATGGGCGCAGCGGAGTTGCCGAAAAGGTTCGACCGGTCGGGCGGCCGAGCGCCGGCCACGCCTCGATGCGTCGACCCGCTTGCCGTCTCAGGGCGGTCCTTCCGCGTCGGCCGTTGCGTCGTCCGATTTCCAGAACGCGTTGCGATCGCGATAGTTCTGCAGGAACTGCTGCAGCCGGGGGTTCGTGGAGCGGCGGAACACCTCGCCGGGCGCGCCGCTCACCGCGATCCGGCCATGGTCGAGAAACACGACGCGATCGGCCATCTGAGCGGCGAAGCCCATCTCGTGCGTGACGACGACCATCGTCATCCCGTCGCGCGCGAGCTGTTTCATGACCTGCAGCACTTCGCCGACGAGTTCCGGGTCCAGTGCGGAGGTCGGCTCGTCGAACAGCATCAGGTTCGGCTCCATCGCCAACGCGCGGGCGATCGCCACACGCTGCTGCTGGCCACCGGACAGTTTCGACGGATGGGTATCCGCCTTGTGGGACATGCCGACCATTTCGAGCATGCGGCCGCCGATGGCGTTCGCCTCGGTAACCGGCAGGCGGCGCACCCGCCGCAGCGCTTCGGTGACGTTGCCGAGCACGCTCATGTGCGGCCACAGGTTGAACTGCTGAAACACCATGCCGATGTTGCGGCGCACGCGGTTGATCTCGGCGTTCGACGCGCGCACGCGCGCGCCGTTGCGTTCGACGTAGCCGAGCATCTCGCCCCCGATCCGGATCTCGCCGTGATCGTAGGTTTCGAGGGCGGCCATGCAGCGCAGCAACGTGCTCTTGCCGGACCCGGACGGGCCAATCAGGCAGACTACTTCGGATTGCGCGATCGACACATCGATTCCGCGCAGCACGTCGGTCTCGCCGAAACGTTTGTGCAGACCCTTGATTTCGACGAGCGGCATTGCGGACGCCCGGGCGAGCATGGCGGCAGGTACGCTTGCGGGGATGTCGCTGACTGCGTTCATGATTGCCTCGATCGGTTCGGGTCGTCGCGCCGTATTCACTCGTGTCGCGCGAAGGACGCAATGCAAGTTCGATGAGCGGACTTTACGTGGCCAATATTGAGTGGGAAAAAACTCTTTTCGAATGTCATTCGCAGTTTTTTCCAATGCAGCGCACCGGTGCCCGCCGTGCGCTCGACGGAATCGAAATCAGTCGGTGTCGCGATCGGTCGCTTCGGACGGGGCGAGATGTTCGGCCAGCCGCCGCAGCATCGCGTCGCAACCCTGCAGTTGGTCGACGCTCACGAACTCGTCCGGCTTGTGCCCCTGGTCCATGCTGCCCGGTCCGCACACGACGGTCGGAATGCCAGCCTGCTCGAACAGTCCGCCCTCCGTGCCGAACGCAACGGTGCCGAACGCGCTCGATCCGCTGAGTATCGACAGCAGGCGGGCCGCGTCGCCATCGTCCGGTGTCGACAGGCCCGGGTAGGCGGATAGCGGCTGCATCCGGATATCGCAATCCGCGTGAACCGCGCGCATCTTCGGCGTCAGATGTTGCTCCGCATAGGCCTGCAATTCGTGGGTCACTTCATCGGCGTCGAAGCCCGGCAGCGTGCGGACCTCGAAATCGAATTCGCATGCGTCGGGCACGATGTTCAACGCCTTGCCGCCGTGGATCAGACCCGTCTGGACCGTCGAGAACGGCGGATCGAAGCGAGGGTCGTGATGCTCCGGTTGCGCGAGGCGCTCGCCGATTTCCTCCAGCCGGTTGACCAGACGCGAAGCATACTGAATCGCATTGACGCCATACGGCGCATACGCGGAATGACACGCGGCGCCTTTGACGTGGCAGCGCATCGCCAGTTTGCCCTTGTGGCCGAGCACCGGTTTCAATTCGGTCGGCTCGCCGATCACGCACAGCACCGGCCGATGCGGGCGCTTCGCGAGTTCGGCCAGCATCGGCCGCACGCCGAGGCAGCCGATCTCCTCGTCGTACGAGAACGCGAGATGGATCGGCAACGGCAGCCGACGCGTGACGAACATCGGTACCGCGGCCAGCACCGACGCGAGAAAGCCCTTCATGTCCGCGGTGCCGCGGCCATACAGCCGGCCGTCGCGTTCGCTCATCCGAAACGGCTCGACGGTCCATGCCTGGCCGTCGGCGGGCACCACGTCCGTATGACCCGAGAGCACGATACCGCCGCGCTCGCGCGGTCCGATCGTGGCGAACAGGTTCGCTTTGCTGCGCGCGTCGTTGTAGAACAGTTCGCTGTCTACGCCGTAGCCCGCCAGATAGTCGCGGATGAACTCGATCATCGCGAGGTTCGAGTGCCGACTCACCGTATCGAAGCCGATCAGTTCGGCGAGCAGCGTGCGGCTGGTCGGGTCACTCATCGCCGGGTACGCCGTATTTCGGTGCGGTCGTCGGATCGAGTGCACGCGTCACGTAGTCCTGCATTTGCGGACGGTATGCATGCCACAGCGCGACGAGCGCCGCGATCGGGGCGTCATCGGTCCAGTCGACCCGCAGATCGACGAGCGGCCATACCTGCG
Source organism: Burkholderia sp. E168m15 (assembly GCF_016586105.1). NCBI lineage: Bacteria > Pseudomonadati > Pseudomonadota > Betaproteobacteria > Burkholderiales > Burkholderiaceae > Burkholderia > Burkholderia sp. E168m15. Next base: position 21,827 of record NZ_BCPO01000217.1, on the reverse strand, counting down.
TATCGACGATCTTCAACGCGGCCGAATGCACCGGCCCGGCTTCTCCGCCTGCGTCGATCGCCGCCTGCATCGCCGCGAGCAGACGGTCGGCGAGCGGGCCGGGCGTCGTCTCGAATGCAGGCACCATCGCGGAGATCACGTCCTGACTGGCGAGCATGTTGCCCGCGGCGACACACTGTCTGCCCGCCACCGCGTGATGCAGGCCGAGCGCCTGCGCGCCGGTCTGGAATGCCGTGCGGCCCTGCGCATCGACGACCGTGACCTGCCGATAGTCGCGCCAGCGATCGGTGGCGAGCGCGGCTTCGAGCGCCTGCGCGGGACCGGACGCGCCGTCGCCGAGCAGGTCGAGCACCTGCGGGCCGAGCGACGGCAGCGTGACGTTCTGCGTCGCCACGGCGCCCGCCCCAGTGCGAACCCACGGGCAGCGCGCGCCCACTGCGATGCTCGAGGAGCTGATTGCGACGCCGAGTTGTCCGGTTTCGGCGCATCTTCCGACGATCGAGAATGTCATGTCAGGATCCGGCAGCAGGGGTCGGCTGCCAGTTGTCGGGAATCACGGCGATGACGTCGATTTCCATCAGCCACTCCGGCTGGCCGAGCGCGCTGACCACGAGGCCGGTCGAGATCGGATAGACGCCCTTGAGCCACTTGCCGACGACCTGATAGACCGGCTCGCGATAACGCGGATCGATCAGATACGTGGTGGTCTTGACGATATGCGAGAGGTCGCTGCCGGCTTCCTCGAGCAGTTGCTTGACGTTCTTCATGGCCTGTTCGGTCTGCGCGCGCGGATCGCCCAGGCCGACCAGATTGCCGTCGAAGTCGGTGCCGATCTGGCCGCGCACATAGACCGTGTTGCCGGCCCGGACGGCCTGGCACAGATCGTTGTCCAGCGTCTGGTTCGGATAGGTATCTTTCGTGTTGAACATCCGGATACGGGTGTGGGTCGGCTGGCTCATCGTCATGCATTCCTGAAGGAGGGTTCGGTGGACGGCACGGTGCGCATCGGTCGGGCGTTCAATGCGCGGCGGCGCTGGTCGGCATCGGGCTCGGGACTACCGGCTCGGCACCATGATCGCCGGCGAGCGGCGCGGCGGCGATGTTCCGGTGCGCGGCGGCCGCGTGATAGTGCTGGTAGCTGCGCTGCGTCGCGATATGTCCGGCCACATGTTTGGCGTCGTGCCAGACGCCCCAGATGAACGCGGAGCCGCGCCGCGATAGCCACGGCAGACCGAGGAAATAGAGTCCGGGCTCGCTTGCGACGCCGCGCTGATGTTTCGGCTTGCCGTTCTCGTCGAAGGCGTCGACCTGCAGCCAGCCGAAGTCGTTCGCGTAGCCGGTCGCCCAGATGATCGACGTGACGCCTGCCGCGGCGAGGTCGAGCTGCGTGAGCGGTTCGGTGAGGCATGGCGGGTCGGCGGGAATGCGACGGGCTTCGGGCTCCTCCGGCAGATCGAGACCGTTGCTGGCGGCGTACGCGTCGGCGGCGTCCAGCAGCGACAGATAGTTTTCGTCGCCGGCCGCGATGTTGGTCGCGAGATCCGCTTCGAACGTGACGGTGCCCCGATCGAAGGCGCGGGTCACGCCGACCAGCGTCACACCGTCGTGCGCGAGACGGCGGAAGTCGACCGTGTGACCGCCGTCCGCGCCGCTCACGGCGATCGTCACATGCGACCGGCCGGGGCGCATCGTTTCCATGTCCCACAGACCCAGTACGCCAAGCCACCAGCAGAAATCGCGACCGCGATACGCGCGCGGCGGACGGTCGTGAGGACCGACGGACAGATAGACCTGACGGCCCGAGCGTTGCAGTTCGGCCGCGATCTGGACGCCCGACGAACCCGCGCCGACGACGAGCACGTTGCCGGCGGGCAGTTGCGCGGGATTGCGGTAGTCGGCGGAATGAATCTGCGTCAGGCGCGCGTCGGTGGGTGCGATGGCCGGAATGACCGGGCACTGGAACGGGCCGGTCGCGACCACGACGCGGTTCGCATGGAAGGTGCCATCCGATGTCTCGACGACAAAGCCCTGCCGGCCGCTCTCGCGAACCACGCGCTTGACGTCGACGCCGGTGCGAATCGGCGCGTCGATCATGCGCGCGTAGTCGACGAAATACTCGGCCATCTGATCCTTCGTTGCGAACCCGTCCGCATCGACGCCGCGGATATGCATGTTGGGAAAGCGGTCATGCCATGCCGGGCCGTTCGCCACCAGCGAATCCCAGCGTGCGGTGCGCCAACGCTCGGCGATGCGATCGCGTTCCAGCACGAGATGCGGCACGCCGAGCGCACCGAGGTGTTCGCTCATCGCGACACCGGCCTGTCCGGCGCCGACCACCAGCGTATCGATTGATGTGACTTCGACGGTCATGTTGGTTCTTCCTGGTGCGTATCGATTTGGTATTCATGGACTGACAAGTCCGTTTCACCGCAATTTGCCGCAATGGTCGCGATACGATCGCGTGACGCAATCGCGCCGTTCAGGCGCAGAATCTGAAATGCCTCGGTAGTCCGAAGCGATGTGCGTCGTGTTGAAGAAAATCTACGCCGGTACACTGAATCTGAAAAATATATTTAAAAAATGAATTGCATCCGGTTTGCCTATGCAGATGCGTGCGTATCGACCGGTAATGAACGGAACGCAGGCGCGTGGCCGCGGCAAAAAGACGCCGGGGTCGCCATCGAATCAGGGAAAAGGAAGGAGGCGGACGCAACCCAACGTACGACACCGACGGCATTGGCTGAGGGTGACTTCCACCTGCGCGGCAGACGGCGGCTAGGCCGCTTCGCGCGCCGCGCTCGAGGCCTGCGCGCGGCCACGCAGCCAGTTGATGCTGGTGAAGAGCAGAATCGCGAACACGATCAACACGGTGGCGACGGCGAGGATCGACGGATCGATCTGGTCGCGAATGCCGCTCCACATCTGCCGGGGCACGGTGCGTTGATCGGGACCGCCGATGAAGAGGATCACGATCACTTCGTCGAACGACGTCGCGAATGCGAACACGGCGCCAGTGGCAACCGCCGGCAGGATCAGTGGCAGCGTCACGCGGCGAAAGGTCGTCCACGGTGCGGCCCCGAGATTGGCGGCGGCGCGCAGCAGGCTCTGGTCGAACGACAGCAACGACGCGGTCACGGTAATCACGACAAACGGTGTGCCGAGTGCCGCATGCGCAAGGATCACACCCGGGTAGGAGTTGACGAGCCCGAGCGGCGCGAAGATCAGATAGAAGCCGGCCGCGACCACGACGATCGGTATGATCATGGGCGAAATCAGGATCGGCATGATCAGCGAGCGGAACGGAAAGTTGTCGCGCGCGAGACCGATCGCGGCGAGCGTGCCGAGACTCGTTGCAATCGCGGTCGACGCCGCGCCGATGGCCATGCTGTTCAGAAATGCCCGCTGCCAGTCAGGGCTTCCGAATGCCTGCGCGTACCAGCGCAGCGAGAAGCCTTCCATCGGGTATGAAAAATACGAGCCCGAATTGAACGACAGCGGAATGATCACGAGGATCGGCGCAACCAGGAAGAACAGCACGATCGCGCAGTGGATGCGCACACCGGCAGTAGCAATGCGCGTCGACGGCAGGCTGTTGGGATTCACGGACACGATGCGGCTCCAGTGACGCCGGGCGTCAGCCGAACCGGAGCCGGTCGATGCCGACGAGCCGGTTGAAGATGAAATAGAACACGGCGGTGAAGATCACGAGATACGCGGACAGCGCACCGGCCAGCCCCCAGTTGAGCAGATCGTTGGTTTGCGACGCGATCAGCTGGCTGATCATCTCGTCGCCTGCGCCGCCGAGCAGGGCGGGCGTAATGTAATAACCGAGCGCCAGCACGAACACGAGAAAGCACCCGGCGCCGATGCCCGGCAGCGTCTGGGGCACGTACACGCGAAAGAACGCGACGACCGGGTGCGCCCCGAGCGATTGCGCGGCGCGCATGTAGATCGGCGGCACGCTTTTCATCACCGAGTAAATCGCGAGAATCATGTAGGGCAACAGCACGTGCGTCATGCCGATCAGCACACCGGCGCGGTTGAAGATCAACGGCAGCGGATGATCGACGACATGCAGCGCGAGCAGTACGCGGTTGACCACACCGCCCGGTTGCAGCAGTACGTACCACGCGGTCGTGCGGACCAGCAGCGAGGTCCAGAACGGCACGATCACGAACAGCATCAGCAGGTTGCCCTGCTTCGCAGGCAGGTTGGCGAGCAGCCACGATACCGGGTACGCGAGCAGCAGGCACAGCAGCGTGACCGTGGCGCTGATCGACACCGTGCGCATGAACGCGGCGCGGTAGACCGCGCTGTTCGCAGGCACCGAATGGACGGCGCCGTCGGGGGATACCTGTGCGTCGAGCCCGTTCAACAGATAGTCCGGCGTCCATGACGATGCCGCGCGTTTCAGCAGGCGCCAGGTTTCGGGCTGGTTCCAGCGCTCGTCGGCGGCCAGCAGGACGGGCTTCCATGCCATGACCGCATCCTGAGCGCGTACCGTGCGTGCCGACTTCAGCAGCAGCGTGCGGAACTCGGGCTGGTAGAAGTTCATCCGGCGCGCCACGTCGCCGAGCGTGCCGGCGTCGCCGGCGCTTTTCAGTCCGCCGGCGAGGGCGGCGAACACCGGTTCGTCAGGCACGCCGTGGCCGTCCCAGTGTCGCAGCGTTTGCGCGAACGACGGCATCGCGCCGGACAGTTCCGGATTGCGCACGCTGCGGGCCAGCAGCGAAGCAATCGGCGCGATGAACGTGGCGAGCAGGAACACGAGCAGGGGCAGCGTCAGCAGCAGCGCGCGTAACGCCGCCTTGCGCCGCGCCTGCCGGTATTTGACGGCGTGCTCTGTCGCGAGCGCGGGGCCTGCCGCCGTCATGGGAAGCATTGACGAGTTGTTCATCGGGACTCCGGAGCGACGCGCCCGGCACGGGACGCGTCGCGTAATACCACTACGACGTCATGGAGCGGCGCATTACTGGCCGAGCCATGTCTGGAAGCGCTTGGTCAGCGCATCGCCGCTGTCGGCCCAGAAGTTCGCGTCGATCTGGATCGGTCGCTTGAAGTTGGCGGGCGCGGTCGGCAGGTCGGCAAGGCGGGCCTTGTCGATCAGCGGCAACGATGCCTTGCGCGGCGGCGCGTAAGCGATGTACTTCGACAGAGCTGCGTATGCCTGCGGCTGCGCCGATGCAGCGATGAACTGCTTCGCGGCCGCGGCGTGCTTCGCACCCTTCGGCACACCCCACCATTCATAGTCGTACACCTGCGCGTCCCAGACGATCTTGAACGGCTTCTTGTCCTGGTGAACGGCGCTGTCGATGCGGCCGTTGTAGGCCTGCACCATCGTCACCGCGCCGTCCGCGAGCAACTGCGGGGCTTGCGCACCGGCTTCCCACCACACGATGTTCGACTTGATCGTATCGAGCTTCGCAAACGCACGGTCGACGCCGGCCGGGGTCGCGAGCACCTTGTAGACGTCGGCCGGGGCCACGCCGTCGGCGACCAGCGCCCATTCGAGCGTGACCTTCGGCGACTTTCTCAGGCCGCGCTTGCCCGGGAATTTCTTCAGATCGAAGAAGTCCGCGATGCGGGTCGGGGCGGTCTTCAGCTTGGACGCATCGTACGCATACACGGTCGACCAGACCATCGCGGCCACCGAGCATTCGCGCAGCGCGCCCGGCAGGAAATCCGACGTGTTGCCGATCGTCTTGCTGTCCAGCTTGTCGAGCAGACCTTCGTCGCAGGCGTTGATCGCGTCGTTGGTCTCCATGTCGATCAGGTCCCAAGTCGGGTTCTTCGCCTGCTCCATGGCCTGCAGCTTGGCCAGGCCGCCGTCGTACGACTCGGTCTGGAACTGGGTGCCGGTCTTCGCAGTGAACGGCTCGAACCATGCGTGGCGAGCGGCCGTTTCATAGGCGCCGCCGAATGTCACGACGGACAGCGTATCCGCGGCGTGAGCGGCAGGCAGCGCGGAAAAGGCGCCGAGTGCGGCGACAGCCGCGATCGTGCGGCGCAGGGACGCGTAGCGAGGGTTTTGCATTATCAGGCTCCAGAGGCGATGGGCACGGCAACAGGCGGGATGGGTAAGCGAACGGCGGAGGTTGCGACGCGGGGGATGGCGGATGGCGACAGCACCTTGCAGTCGTCCGGGCGCCATACGATCGTCGCGGTTGCGCCGATCGGCGGCAGCGCGACGAGGCGCGTGTTGGGGACCTTGACGACCATCGTGTCGCCGCTGTCGAGTTGCAGCTGCACGCGATGATGATCGCCGCAATACACGATGTCGCGCACGGTCGCGGCGAGTGCGTTCGATCCCGCCGGCACGTTCGCGGTTTCGGCGATACCGAGGACCTGCGCGCGCTCGGGGCGCAGCGCGAGCGTGGCGTCGTCGCCTGCCTCGACCTGGTTGCCGCGGCGACCGCGGATCGTGATACCGCCACGAAGCTGAAGCACGGCCCATTCGCCATCGAGCGCGCTGATGCGCCCGGCGAGACCGTTGTTCTCGCCGACGAAGTTCGCGACGAAGGCGTTCTGCGCGTTTTCGTACAGCTCGGTCGGCGTCGCGGCCTGCTGGATGCGTCCGTCGGAGAACACGGCGACGCGATTCGACATGGTCAGCGCTTCGTTCTGATCGTGCGTAACATAGACGATCGTGAGCGACAGATCGCGATGCAGCCGCATGATTTCGTACTGCATCGTTTCGCGGAGCCGTTTGTCGAGCGCGCCGAGCGGTTCGTCCATCAGTACCACGCGAGGCTCGAATACCAGTGCGCGGGCCAGCGCGACGCGCTGCTGCTGGCCGCCCGACAATTGCGCGGGACGTCGCGACGCGAGATGCGACAACTCCACCATGTCGAGCGCACGCTGAACGCGCTGCTTGCGCTCCTCGCGAGCAGTCTTGCGCACCGATAGCGGAAACGCGACGTTCTCGGCGATCGTCAGGTGCGGGAACAGCGCGTAGTTCTGGAACACCATGCCGATGTCGCGCTGGTGCGGCGGCTTGTCGTCGAGGCGATGACCGTCGAGCAGGATGGTGCCGTCGGTCGGGGTCTCGAAACCGGCGAGCATCATCAGCGTGGTGGTCTTGCCGGAGCCGGACGGTCCCAGCAGCGAGACGAATTCACCCCGGGCGATGTCGAGATCGAGACCGTCGACAACCGCATGCCGGCCGTCGTAGGACTTGCTGACGCCGACGAACGAAATGTAGGGTTGACTGGTCATCGTGAGCTTCAATGAGGTGACGTGGGTGGCGAGTCGTTTGCGTGCGGCTTCAGACGGCGACGTGCGACGCCAGATAGCGCGCGAAGTCGTAGTTCGGCCGCTCCAGATGACTCAGGTGACCGGGCTTCGCAAGCGGGGCATGCACGCCGCGGAACACGGCCTCGACGCCGCGCCGGTCTTCGAGATTGACTTCGTCGAGCAGCTTCTTCAGCGTCGCCATGTATTCGGCCGCCTTCGGGTCGTCGATGAATTCCGGCGACAGGCCGCCGCCGAAGCGGATATGCACGCGATCCACGCCCAGCGGCTGAAGCACGAGATACCAGAAATAGCCCGGCGTCAGCGTGACGAGATGGGTCGGGTAGATCGCGAGGAGCGCTGTCGTCTTGCGCCATTGGCCTTGCAGGCGCGTATTGTCCGGATGCGCATTGCCGATCGGCAGCGAGGCCTCTTTCGTGATCCAGTGATAGTTGAATGCAGGAAGTCCGGGTGGGCATTCCATCTCGTCGAGCCTCGAATGCGGGCCCACCGTCGCGCGATGCAGCATCGGCAGGTGATAGCTCTCCATGAAATTTTCCGCGAGGATCTTCCAGTTGGTGTCCCACACGTGTTCTTCGTGGAAGGTCTCGACATACGACGCCATGTCGTAATTGACGATCAATTCGTCGAGCTCCTTCAATCGGGCGGCGACAGGTGACGCCTCCTCATTGAGCGTGACGTAGACCCAGCCCTGCCAGATCTCGCAGCGAACCTGCGGAAGCTTGTAGCTGTCCTTACAGAAACCGTCCTGCCTGTCCATCATCGGGGCACCGCGCAGATCGCCGTCCAGCGAGTAATTCCACGCGTGATATGGACAGACGATCCGGCGCACATTGCCCCGGCCTTCGAGCAGGGTGGACATGCGGTGCAGGCATACGTTCGACATTGCACGCAGTGTGCCGTCGTCGCGGCGGATCACGATAATCGGCTGGCCTGCGATCTCCGCTGTCAGGTAGTCGCCCGGATTCGGCAGTGCGCTCGCGCGGCCCATGCACAGCCATTCGTTGCGAAAGAGGGTTTGCTGTTCCCGCTCGAGGAATTCGGGTGATGTGTAGACTCCCGGCGGCATCGCACGAGCGTCGCCGAAGTCGCGTTCACAATTGGTTTTCAGGTCGCGGACGATCACGTCGATAGACGGCGCTGCCGTAGGGATGGAACGCATCGTGCCTCCTGGAAACGTTGAAACCGATCACATTGGAGACCAATTTAACAAGTCCAATAAAGAGTCGAAATATTCTTTTCGGATGCAACAAGAAGTTTTTCCCTATGCAGTCGGCGTTGCCTGGACGTGCACCTGAGGGATGTAGGTTTCGCAGAATTGCGCGAAGCGCGTGACGAGCTGGCGGGGTTTCATGCTGCGCGACATCGCGATGCCGAGGGTGATCGCCGCGACGTCGTCGCGAAACGGACGGACCGCGAAAGTCGCACCATCGACGGTGCGGGTCGAACGAAGCGGGAAGTTCAGGATGCTGTAGCCGAGGCCGTTGGCCACCATGCCGCGCACGACTTCCGGCTGCGACGAACGGAACGTCGGCGACGGGCGGCGGCCAAGCGGGTCGAACAATCCGGCAAAGTACTCGCGACTGTGCGGCAGGTCGAGCAGAACATACGGTTCGTTGAGCAAATCGGCGAGGGCGACTTTCTTGCTGCGCGCGAGCTTGTGTTCGAGCGGCAGAATGGCATACGGCGGCAGCGTGACGAGCGGCGTGAACGAAATGTCGTCGGCAATATCGAGGCTATAAGTGAGCGCCATGTCCAGCGTGCCGTTGCTCAGTGCCGACAGAAGGTCGTCCTGGTTTGCCTCCATCGTGCGGAAGCCGATACCGCTGTGCTCGGAAACGAAGCGGCTCATCAATGCCGGCATCAACGGCGGCGCCAGCGAGACGAGGCAGCCCAGCGCGATCGTGCCGGACATGCCGCCATCCATCTCGCGTGCCATCGTCTGCAGTTCTTCCGCGTTTTTCAGCAGGTTGCGAACCTGCCCGAGCACGTCACGTCCCGCGGGCGTCAACGACACGCCGCTCGCACGATGGCGGATAAAGAGCTGAATGCCGAATGAAGATTCCAGTTCGCCTATCGATGTGGAGATCGACGGCTGGGAGATGTGCAACTGGCGTGCGGCGGCGGTAAACGACAGTGTTTCCGCGGTGACCACGAAGTAGCGCAATTGGCGCAACGAATAGCGCAACGCAATGTTTTCCATGAAGCGTGGCTCGCAAAGTATCGGATCGGAAACGGCTCGCAGCGCGAGGCGCGCTGCCATTTTGCATAGTCAAAAAGAGGGTTATCGAAAATCTGCATCATTTTTTCCCATGCGTATTGGCGCGGGCGTTCGAGGGACGGCGTCGATACTTCTGTTCGTGCACCGTGTGATCAAAGGGATGAGTCGCGCTGGTGCATGGTGCGACAAAACCGTGCAAGCCGTTCACCACGCAATGAATCGGCAGACGATTGACGGTATGTGCGATACGCGTCGCCGACACCGCGAGGCGGCGCAGCGTCGTTGAAAACAGCGTGCATAGGGAAAAGCTTTTCGATGGATCGGAAAACAATATTTCTGACGATAAATTGACCGCATAAATTGCGTTGACGACGGATGCGCCGGGCGATGACCGGGCAGGCGTCAATCCGGTCATCCAGTCACTTTTCGATTCGAACGGAACACGTCAGATGAAACGATCCAAGTCCTGTACTTCGCTGTTCGTGGCATTGATCCTCGCGGCAGCCAGCGTGGCCGCACATGCCGAGAGCCTGCTCGATCGCGTCAAGCAGCACGGCGAGCTGGTGGTGGGGACCGAAATGCAGTTCGCGCCGTTCGATTTTCTCGAAAACGGCCAGCAGGCCGGCTTCAACAAGGCGCTGTTCGCGGCCGTGGGCCAGATCATCGGCGTGAAAGTACGCTTCATCGATCTGCCGTGGGAAAGCGTGCTGCCCGGGCTCGACGCGGGCAAGTTCGACATGGTCGCGGGGCCGCTGACCGTCACGAAGGCGCGCATGGAGCGCTATGCGTTCTCGTTGCCGATCGCGGAAGCCACCGATGCATTGCTGAAGCGAACCGGCGACGGCAGTCTCAAGACCTCTGCCGATATCGCGGGTAAAGTGGTTGGCGCAGGCAAGGGCAGCGCGCAGCTCGAGCAGTTGAAGAGCTACGCGGCGACACTGCCGAAGCCGCCGACGATCCGCGAATACGTCGACAACAACCAGGCGTATGCAGACCTCGCAACCGGGCGCATCGTCGCCGTCGCCAACTCGCTGACCAACATCGCGTATGTCGCGAAGCAGCGCCCGGCGGTGTTCTCGGTGGTGCAACCCGCGTTCGGCGCAAAAGTCTACTTCGCCTATGCGCTGCGCAAGGATGCGGACAGCGCGTCGCTGGCCAATGCGTTCAACGCGGCGCTCGTCGCGTTGAACAAGAACGGCACGCTTGCGACACTGCAGCACAAATGGCTCGGCGTCGCGACCGCAATGCCGGCCGAGATGCCCACGCCGAACTATTGAGTGCCACGTCCGGGCAGCAGCATCGATACGCTACCGCCGGGCAACCCTACCGGGCAACCTGCCATGTTCAGCCTGAACACCTTCATCGACGGCCTGCCGTTGCTGTTCCACGCGACGCTGATGACGCTCGAAGTCTCCGCAGCCGGGCTGGTGCTCGGCTTCTGCATCGGCCTCGTGGTCTGCTGCGGACGGCTTGCACCGCACGTTGCGATTCGTGCCGCCGCCGGTGCGTATGTCCGGGTGTTTCGCGGGGTGCCGCTGCTCGTGCAACTGCTGCTCGTCTACTACTTCCTGCCGTTCGTGGGCCTCAATGTGCCGCCCGTGATGGCGGCCGTCAGTGCCGTGTCGCTGTGCTCTGCCGCGTATATCGCCGAAATTCTCCGTGGCGGATTCGCGAATCTCCCGAAGGGCCAGCTCGAGGCGGCGACGATGCTCGGGTTCTCGGCAACAGATCGTCTGTGGAGGATCCAGGTGCCGCAGGCCGTGCGGATGACTCTGCCCTCGCTCGTCAACGAAATGGTGCTGCTGATCAAGGCGTCGTCGCTCGTCTCCGTGGTCGGGGTGGCGGAGATCACGCGAACCGCGCAGAACATCGCCGCCAGCACGTATCAGCCGCTCGAGGCTTATGTTGCGGCCGGGATGATCTATTTTCTGCTCTGCGGTTCGCTGGCATTGATCGCGCATGGCGCGGAGCGACGCCTGCGCGCGGCATGACGCGTCAGTGACTTGCCGGAGACCCTCATGCTGACTTTCCATCCCGATGTGCTCGTGAACAACTTGCCGGAGATCGGCGCGGGTCTCGCGATGACCGTGGCGACCTGGGCGGCGAGTACGCTCGCAGGGGCGGCGATCGGTTTCGGTGCGGCGCTTGCGCAGCAGGCGGGCGGCCGCTTCGTACGCGCGGCGATTCGCGTCTATGTGGAGCTGTTCCGCGGCACGCCGTTTCTCGTGCAGCTCTTTCTGCTGTACTACGGCGGCCCCGCATTCGGATTGACGTTCGATCCGTTGACGGCAGGTGTGGTCGGCCTTGCGCTCTATGCGGGTGCCTATTTCACCGAGGCATTTCGTTCCGGATTTTCAGCCGTGCCGCAGGGGCATGTCGAAGCGGCCTCCTGTCTCGGCCTGAGCCGCTGGCAAACCACCTTTCGCGTGCAATTGCCGCAGATGATGGTGCTGATCCTGCCGGCGCTCACCAATCTGGCCATCGTGTTGAGCAAGGAAACCGCCGTCCTGTCGATCGTCACCGTACCGGAACTGACATTCGTGCTGACCGGTATCGGCTCGGCGAGCTTCGCGTTCGTCGAGACATTGCTCGCACTATCCGTGTGCTACCTGTTGCTTGTCGAAATGGCGACGTGGGCCGGCACGGCCGTCGAGCGTCGCGTCGCGCGTCGGCTTGCATGATTCGCTATACCGCGTCGCTTTGCTTCCCCTGATCCGGGCCGATTGCAGCATCGCGCAGCCGATCTTTTGCTTCGACGGAATGCCCGCGACGGAAGGTGTTCGAATCGTTGCCGGTTACGCTCCCTGTCGATGTTCATGTCGGGCGTGCATGGCGCGGTGGGTGCAATGCACGCCGGCATCGCCGCTCAATCGAAATACGTCAACCCCATCGCCCCCTTCACCTCCGCGAGCGTCGCCCCCGCCACTTCCCGTGCATGCAGCGTGCCGCGTTTCAGGATCGCCATCACTTCGGCCTTGTCGGCCTCGAATTCGCGGCGGCGTGTGCGGATGGGCTCGATCAGTGCCTGCAGCCGCTCGTTCAGCACGCGCTTGACGACGCTGTCGCCGAGGCCGCCGCGGCGATAGTGCGCCTTCAACTCGTCGACCTTCGCCACGTCCGGCTCGAACGCATCGAGGAACGTGAACACGACGTTGCCTTCGACCTGGCCCGGGGCGCTCACGCGCAGGTGGTTCGGGTCCGTGTACATGTCCTTCACGGCCTGCGCGATCTCGTCCGGCGTCGAGCCGAGCGTGATCGCGTTGCCGAGCGACTTGCTCATCTTCGCCTTGCCGTCGATGCCGGGCAGCCGCGTGACTGCCGACAGCACGGCCTCGCATTCGACCAGCACCGGCTGCTCGACGGTCGCGTTGAAGCGGCGCACGAGTTCGTTGGTCTGCTCGATCATCGGCAACTGATCGTCGCCGACCGGCACGTGGGTCGCCTTGAACGCGGTGATGTCGGCTGCCTGGCTCACCGGGTAGGTCAGGAAGCCGGCCGGGATGTCGCGTTCGAAGCCGCGCAGGCGGATTTCTTCCTTGATGGTCGGATTGCGTTCGAGGCGCGCGACCGTGACGAGGTTGAGCAGGTATTGCGACAGTTCGGCAAGCTCGGGCACCTGCGACTGCACGACGATCGTCGAGATCGCCGGATCGATGCCGACGGCGAGATAGTCGAGCGCGACCTCGATCACGTTTTCGGTGACGCGCTGGCGGCGGCCCATGTTGTCGGTCAGCGCCTGCGTATCGGCGAGCAGCAGGAATTGCGTCGCCTCATGCTGCATCTGCACGCGTGCGCGCAGCGAGCCGATGTAGTGGCCGAGGTGCAGCGGACCGGTCGTGCGGTCGCCGGTGAGGATGATCGGGCGGGTGGGTTGCGTCATGGTCGTCGTTGGCTCCGGGTTGTCGAAGCCGCCAGCCATGACGTCAGCGCAGAAACGCAAATGCCGCCATGGCTGGCGGCATCACGTTTGGGACATGCAAAAGGAAACGGGCCGCCTGGGTCAGGCGCGCCACCAGCAATGCACGATCGGCGAGGCGGGTCGGGTTTCCATCGCGGCAGTATAGCGTAGTGTGCGGTTGGCCGCGCGCGTCAGCGGATCACCGACTCCATCGCGAGGTAGGCGGTTTCGGCGGACGGCCACAGCAAATACAGCAGGCCGGCCATCAGCAGCCACGCGCCGGCGCGTACGAGCGGCGTGCGGTCTTTGTCGCGTGGGGGACGGGTGGGCTGCTTCGATTTCTTCATGCTTGCAGGCGCGGGGTGCGCCACTCCAACGGTTACTGCAACGGGTCGCGCGGGGCGAGCCGGGGTGTTGCGGGGTTCTTGAGCGGGCTGGATGCCGTTTCCGGGGCCTCTTGCCGCCTGCGAGAGGGCAGGATCGTCCGGTCGCAAGGCAATAAATAGGGGGCGATCAAATACCCGTTTTCTATGCCGAGGCGACCGGCATCGTACCAGTTCGGCGGCGGGGGCATAGTCAAGAATTGTGGGGACGGGACGGTCGGCGAGCAGAGCAGCAACGTCGTTTGTCGATCAGCCGAGACGTATGCGTGATGGACTTGGTCCATAAGGGCTGAATCGTTCCTGGGGCCATCAGCCCTGTCGTCTCGATCGAACCAGAGTTGTTCTAAGAACGGAAACTACTGCGAACCGTCCGACTTACCATGGCGAAATATTCTCATTGTCGGTACGCTTGCTGCGTTCCCGAAGGTAGGCATGTCTGAACGCGGCATAAGTACCCACGGCGAGCCCGATCGAGCCTGCACCGATAAACGTCGACTCAATGCCAATGTGCTGGGCGGCCCACGACCCCACGATCGGCCCGAGGACCAACGCCGTGAGCTGCAGGCTACGGGCCGACGTGGAAATGACGCCGAGCGCATCGCGCGGCGCGTTCTTCTGCAACGTGATCGAATAGGACATCACCCCGCCGCCGTAGCAAAAGCCGTTGACCACCCACAACAGGCAAAGCGCACCAAGGTTCAATGTCGGCAAGGCGAGCGCCAGCACGCCGGCTGCGACTACGGTGGCACTGAACCCGGTGAGGAATATCGGCATCGATTTGCCTACACTGACGTGCGTAAGCACCTTTTTCAGGACGATTGCACAGCTGACTGCGCCGGCAGCGGTGCAGCTGACGATGGTTCCGAACGAACTGGGCGGCAAGCCGTGATCGCGCAGCAACACCACCACGATCGAGTCGTACAGGCCCAGGATCGTCGAGAACGTCAACATGAGCCCCAGTGCGGATGCCAAGACAGGGCGCTCCGAGAGCACGTGACGAACCAGCGTGAAATCTGGAAATCGACGTTCCGCCTTCGCATCAGGATTGCTCCATCCGACAACACGTGCCACACCGCACGCGCATCCCATGGAAAAAACGGCCAGCATGCCAGTCAATGCGAATCCACCCCGGGAATGGAGGACGAGAGCCAGGCCGGCGCCAAGTAACGGCGAGAGAATCTTCGTGCATTGATCGACGACCGATGTCAGCGTGACGGTCGACACGATCTGATCATCCGACAGCAGACGCCGTATCACGATCTGCTCGGCCGGGACCGTGCCGAGATTGCTGACGCCCTTTACCAGAACCCATGCAATGAACATCGTCTCGTTCGGTGCGAGCGCGAGCCCCAATGACGTCAGGAAGCGGGCAGTCGCACTCGACAGCATGATCAGCGCCGGCGACTTTCTATCTGCCAGTGCACCGATGAACGGACCGGCCAGGAGCCCCGGCAATCCGTACAGCGCCGCCGCCAGCCCGAGCGTTCCGGGACTAGCGTGATAGCTGAACGACAGCAGAGAAAAGATCAGCGTGAAATCAACCCAGATGGCAATGGAGTTGGCGATCCGTCCGAAGAAGAACGATGGATACCCACGAACGGAAAATAAAGCGATCGTCGATTGCATTGTGCCGCCCTTACTCGGGATTGCATTTCATATACAGCTTGTCCCGTGCGACGAATCCATCCAGCCCCGCCTCCATTGCATATCGCGCTAGATCACTCGTGCGATTGATGAAACCGGCTCCATTGAAATTCAGGGACGTGTTGCATAGTACGCCGACACCGGAAACCGCTTTCAAATGAAACGGCCGCCGCATCGGTTGCGATGCGGCGGCCGCGAGCGCGAAGCGCAGGGTAGCAGGCGGGCCGAAGGGCGCGACATGTGCCGCGCCCCGCCCGCCCGCGGATCACACCACCGCCGAGCGCGCGACGCGCACCGGCACCGACTTGTACGACGGCGTGCCGCTTTCCTTGTCGATGTAGTCCAGCGGCACGAGCACGTTCGCTTCCGGGTAGTACGCGCCGACCGAGCCCGGCGCGATGTCGTACTCGATCGCGGTGATCTTCTCGAGGCGCAGCGTGCGGCCCGACGCGGTGACCGTCTCGATGTCGACGAGGTCGCCGTGTTCGAGCCCGTACTTCGCGAGATCGGCCGCGTTCATGAACAGCACGTCACGCCGGCCGAACACGCCGCGATAGCGATCGTCGAGCCCGTAGATCGTCGTGTTGTACTGATCGTGGCTGCGCAGCGTGATCAAACGCAGCACCTGCTCGGCGCCGAGCACGTCCGCGTCTTCCTTCACACCCTTGTAGACCGAGAACATCGCCTTGCCGGTCGGCGTCGGCCACACGCGCTCGGTGGGCGGCAGCGGCAGGCGGAAGCCGCCCGGCGTGCGGATTCGCTCGTTGAATGCCTCGAAGCCGGACACCGTCTTGTCGATCAGGTCGCGAATGCGGTCGTAGTCGGCGATCAGGTCGAGCCACGCGACCTTGCTGTTCGGCAGCGTCGCATGCGCGATGCCCGCCACGATCGCGGGCTCCGAGCGCAACTGGTCCGACGCGGGCTTGAGCTTGCCGGCCGACGCATGGACCATCGACATCGAATCCTCGACGGTGATCGACTGCCGGCCGGTGGCCTGCATGTCGAGCTCGGTGCGGCCGAGCACCGGCAGGATGAAGGTTTCCTTGCCGACCAGCAGGTGCGAGCGGTTCAGCTTGGTGCCGAGATGCACGCTCAGGTCGAGCTTCGCCATCGCCGGGAACGACAGTTCCGGATCGGGCAGCGCGACCGCGAAGTTGCCGCCGAGGCACAGCAGCGCCTTCGCGGTGCCGTCGATCATCGCCTGCATGGCCTGCACCGCGTCGTGCCCGTGCTGCGCGGGCGGCGTGAAGCCGCACACGTCCTCGATCTTCTTCAGGAATTCGGCCGACGGCTTCTCGGTGATGCCGACCGTGCGGTTGCCCTGCACGTTCGAATGGCCGCGCAGCGGGCACACGCCGGCGCCGGGCTTGCCGATGTTGCCGCGCATCAGCAGCAGGTCGGCGATCAGGCGCACGGTGGCCGTGCCCTTGTTGTGCTGCGTGACGCCCATCCCGTACGTGATGATCGTCGCGTTCGACTTCGCATACGCGAGCGCGACCTGTTCGAGCTGTTCCTGGCTCAAGCCGCTCGCGCGTTCGATGTCGTCCCACGACGTGGCTTCGAGGTCGGCCGAGAACGCGTCGAAGCCGTTGGTGTGCTGCGCGATGAAGTCGCGGTCGAGCACGCCGCCTTGCTCGGCTTCGAGCTTCAGCAGCGCCTTCATGATGCCCTTCAGCGCGGCCGCGTCGCCGCCCGCGTCGACCTGGTAGTACGTCGACGCGATCCGCGTGGAGCCGAACGACGCCATCTCGATCATGTCCTGCGGATCGGCGAAGCGTTCGAGCGCGCGCTCGCGCAGCGGGTTGAACACGATGATCGGCACGTTGCGGCGCGCGCACTCGTGCAGCGTGCCCATCATCCGCGGATGGTTTGTGCCGGGATTGTGGCCGATCGAGATGATCAGCTCGCAGTGGTCGAAATCCTCCAGCGACACGGTGCCCTTGCCGATGCCGATCGACTGCGGCAGGCCGACGCTGGTCGGCTCGTGGCACATGTTCGAGCAATCCGGGAAGTTGTTGGTGCCGAGCTCGCGCGCGAACAGCTGGTACAGGTACGCGGCTTCGTTCGACGCGCGGCCCGACGTGTAGAACTCGACCTGATCGGGCGGCAGCGCGCGCAGCACTTCGCCGATGCGCGCGAAGGCATCGTCCCATTCGATCGCGCGGAACGTGTCGGTCGCGCGGTCGTAGACGAGCGGATGCGTGAGCCGGCCCATGTTCTCCAGTTCGTAGTCCGACATGCGCAGCAGCGACGACACGGTGTTCGCCGCGAAGAACTCGGGCGTCACGCGCTTGGTCGTCGCCTCCCACGTGACGGCCTTCGCGCCGTTCTCGCAGAACTGGAACGTCGACTTGTGTTCCTTGTCCGGCCACGCGCAGCCGGGACAGTCGAAGCCGTCGGGCTGGTTGGTCCGCATCAGCACGATCGGCGCCTCGATGGTTTCCATCTGCGTGCGCACCGCATCGGCTGTCGCGCGAAGCGCGCCCCAACCGCCGGCGGGCCCATCGTATTTCCTGATGCCTGGCACTTCGCGTCGATTTGTCATGGTGAATCTCCAATAGCCGGGCCCGGTGCGGGTGGCTCGGTTGCGCCGTGTCGCGGCGTGGGGCGGCTCCGTCCGGCGGACGGAGCCGATCATGCGTGCCCCGGGTTGCAGGGCAAGCGTTGTTTTAGTGTGCGTCCTTCTTCGCGCCGGACGACTTCTTGCCGGGCTTCGCCGCGGGCGGCGGGGCGTCGGCGGGCGTGTCGTCCTGCTTCGCGTCTGCTGCCGCCTTGGCGGCCTTGCCGTTGGGTTTGGCCTTGCCGTCGGCGTCCGGCTTCGCGTCCTTCGTATCCTTCGCTTCAGGCGCGGCGAGCGTGTTGAACTTCACTTCGTCGCTGTCCTTGTCGTAGTCGACCTCGCACTTGTCGCCCGATTTCAGCCGGTCGGCGAGGATCTCCTTCGCGAGCCGCGTCTCGATCGTCTGGCGGATCTGGCGTTTCAACTCGCGCGCGCCGAATTCCGGCTGGTAGCCGACTTCGGTCAGGTGGTCGACGAGCGAGCTGCCCATCACGAGCGTGATGTCCTGCGCGGCGGCGGTACGCACGACGCGATCGAGCTGGATCTGCACGATCGAGCGGATGTTGTCCTTCGACAGCGCGTGGAAGACGATCACCTCGTCGATCCGGTTCAGGAACTCGGGCCGGAAATGCCCCTTCAGCACCTGCATCAGTTCCTCGCGGATCGCCTTGTCGGTCTTGCGCGCGGCTTCCGGCTGCGTGAGGTTGTCCATGATGATCGCCGCGCCGAGGTTGCTGGTCGCGATGATGATCGTGTTGCTGAAATCGACCACGCGGCCCTTGCCGTCGGTGAGACGCCCGTCGTCGAACACCTGCAGCAGCACGTTGTAGACGTCCGGATGCGCCTTCTCGATCTCGTCGAGCAGGATCACGCTGTACGGGCGGCGCCGCACGCGCTCGGTGAGCTGGCCGCCTTCGTCGTAGCCGACGTAGCCGGGCGGCGCGCCGATCAGCCGCGCGACCGCGTGGCGCTCCATGTATTCGGACATGTCGATGCGGATGATCGCCTGCTCGTCGCCGAACACGGTCTCGGCCAGCGCCTTCGCGAGCTCGGTCTTGCCGACCCCCGTCGGCCCGAGGAACAGGAACGTCGCGATCGGCCGGTGGGTCTGGCCGAGCCCGGCGCGCGACAGCCGCACGGCATCGCTGACGGCGACCACCGCGTCGCTCTGGCCGACCACGCGCTCGCGCAACTGATCTTCCATCTTCAGCAGCTTCTGGCGCTCTTCCTGCGTGAGTTCGGATACGGGGATGCCGGTGAGCCGCGACACGACCTCGGCCACCGATTCGACGGTCACTTCGAGCGTCTCCGAGCCGGTCTTGCGCTGCCACGCCTCCATCATCTCGTCGACGGCCTTCTGCTTCGCGTTGATCTGCTCTTCGAACTGCTTCGCTTCGTCGAAGCGCTTGCGCGAGGTCGCATAGTCCTGCTCGCGCTTCAGTTGCGCGATTTGCGCTTCGCCTTCCTGAATGTCGACCGGGCGCGACGTCGCGCCGATCCGCACGCGCGCGGCGGCCTGGTCGATCAGGTCGATCGCCTTGTCGGGCAGGAAGCGCGACGTGATGTAGCGGTCGGCGAACTCGGCGGCCGCGACGAACGCGTCGTCGGCGAACGTCACCTGGTGGTGCGCCTCAAGGCTGTCGCGCAGCCCGCGCAGGATCACGATCGTCTGCTCGACGCTCGGCTCCGGCACGAACACGGGCTGGAAGCGGCGTTCGAGCGCGGCGTCCTTCTCGATGTACTTCTGGTATTCGTTGAGCGTCGTCGCGCCGATCAGGCTCAGCTCGCCGCGCGCGAGCGCGGGCTTCAGCACGTTCGCGATGTCGAGGCCGCCTTCGCCGCCGCCCTGGCCCGCGCCGACGATCGTATGCAGCTCGTCGATGAACAGGATCAGTTCGTCCTGCTTCGCGGTCACTTCGTCGATCAGCTGCTTCGCGCGTTCCTCGAATTCGCCACGATATTTCGCGCCGGCCACCATCGAGTTGATGTTGACTTCGACGAGCCGCTTGTCGCGCAGCACCTCGGGCACGTCGCCGTTGACGATGCGCTGCGCGAGGCCCTCGACGATCGCCGTCTTGCCGACGCCCGGCTCGCCGATCAGCACCGGGTTGTTCTTCTTGCGGCGCGCGAGCACCTCGATCGTGCTCTCGATTTCCTGTGCGCGGCCGAGCACGGGATCGAGCTTGCCCTGGCGCGCGATCGCGGTGAGGTCGCGGCCGAACTTGTCGAGATTCGGCGTGCCGGTCGGCGCATCGACGCGGCCGTCCTCGGCGCCCTTGCCGACCACTTTCACGACCTTCTGGCGCAGCGCCTCGGGCGTCACGCCGTATTTCTTCAGCAGCGTGCCGGCGACGCTGTCCGGCACCGATGCGAGCCCGATCAGCAGGTGTTCGGGGCCGATGTACGAGTGGCCGAGATCGCGCGACGCCTGGAACGCGTACTGCACGGCCTTCTTCACGCGCGGCGAGATCGACAGCTTGTCGAGCGGCGCATCGGGGTCGGCCGTGCCGGTATGCGCATGCGCGTCGATGTACGACTTGATGTCCTCCGGCGACAGCTTCAGTTCCTTCAGCAGCGCGGCGCACACGTCGGTGTCCGCGAGCGCGTACAGCAGGTGTTCGGAATCGAGCTCGCTGCGGCGCAGCTCGTGTGCCTTCTCGGCCGCGCGCTGCAGCAGTTCGAGCGTTTGTTCGCTGAATGCGTCGGTCGGGTCGACCGATTCGCGCGGAATCTCGGCGGCGAGCGGCGAGTCGTCGCCGAGGCCGCCGAACAGCGAGGACGGTCCGCCACCGCCCAGCAGCGAATCGAACGGATTCAGCATGCTCTGATGCCGCATCAGCTGTCGGAAGTGGTAATCGCAGATCGAGATCGTCTTGCGCTCGCCGTCCTGCATCACGGTGGCGCGCGCGACGGCCGGCCGGGCGTGACAGATATCGCAAAGTGCGGGCATGGTGGTCTGGCTCCTGTCGGTGAAGGTGGGTCGAAGGGTGAAGCCCGATGCGGTGCGGCGCTCGCGCATCCCGATCGCGACCGCACGACGCGCACGACACACGCTGCGGCGGCGCGCGGGCCGCACCGGTGCGATCGCGCAGCGCGCGCCGGCGTGGCGCACGGTCGCGGTCGGGGCGGGAAGCGCGAGTGCTGCGAGGAGCCCACGGCATCGCTTCGACTGCGTTCAAAATAGCGAATCGGCGCGGGCCATCCAAGACACAGTTCCCAGCCGGGCCGGCCGTGAATTGCACCCTCACATGCGTGCGCGATCCGGCGGCAAGGAGTACAGACGCGCACGCGCGCGGCGGCGCGGGCATGCGCGGCGCGTGCGGTTTGCGGTGGACGGGGGCAGGAAGGGGTAGCGGGCGAACGGCACGCGGTGCGACATCGGCGCGCAGGGCGCCGGCAGCCGGCAAACGGGGGAGACGGGACGCAGAACGGGACGCAGGACGGCGCGCGACGCGCGGCGCGAGCGCGAGGCGGTTTCGGCCGCCCCCACACGCACCGCAGCCGATGCGTGCCGGGAGGCCGGCGAGGGCGAGGACGGGTTGCACGGTACGCGCCGGACATCGCGCAACCGTGGTGAACCGCGATCAGTCCGATAGGTTCATCGCGAGCCGTTGCCGTGCGATCTGCTTCACGTCGGCCGACAGCGCCGCATTCTGCAGACCATTGGCCCAGACGGAGAACGAATCCTCGATCAGGTTGCGCGTGTCGGGCGGCAGCTCGGCCAGCATCAGCGACACGACGGTAAACAGCACGGCGGTGTCGCCGGCCTGGCTGCCCGCATTCGCGTCGACCGTCTGCTTCAGGGTAGCGACGGACGCCTGCAGCGCCTGTAATGCGTCATTCGATTCGCTCATGACAATCCTCCATGCA
>NZ_BCPO01000216.1:0-14972 GCF_016586105.1 Burkholderia sp. E168m15 | reverse complement strand
CAGCCGGCGGCGCGGCCGTCGCGCGCGACGGCCGGGCGGGCAGCGCGCGCCGGCAACCGCGCTCAGGCGGCCGCGTTGCCCTGCGGCGCCACGGCCACCGATGCCTCGCTCGTCAGCATCAGGAACGTGAACGTTTCGCGCAGGTACAGGCGGACGCCCTTGTCGGTGTGGCTCGTGTAGCCGATCGACACGTCTTCCCCGAGGTGCAGCTCGTAATCGCCGCCGCGCGTGGACAGCACGCAGCCGCCGCTGATCGCCGGCGCCCAGATGATCTCGCCGCTGACGATGCGTTTGATATGGCCGAGGACCGGATAGCCCTGGTCGCGCGCTTCGCTGAGCGCGGTGTATGCGTCCGAACCGAGCACGACCGAGTACGGGCCGTCGACGCCGGCCAGGCGCAGCGCTTCCAGCGCGTCGCTGATCGCGTCCGGATAGGCGCCGACGTCGGCCGGCAGCGTGAGCCGGCGGTTCGACGTGCCTTCGCGGATGCCGACGATGCCGGCCGCCCGGTAGCCGTCGAAGATCGCGCCGTCTTCGGCGAACGCGAGCCGCTGCGCGGCTTCCTTCGCCGGCTGCCAGTCGGCGTCGCGCGCGCCCCGCTCGACGCTGTCGATCGCGTCGCGGCTCAGCTCGAACGGCACCGTCAGCTCGACGATCGTGCGCGCTTCGCGCAGCCGCGCGTTCACGAGCTCGCGCGGCGCGGCCACGTCGAGCAGGTGCCCGGTGCCGACGGCCGACAGCTCGGGGCCGGCGGGGCCGTCGACGTCGACGACGCGGCGGCCGGCCACCGAGCGCTTGAAGGTGCGCGCCACTTCCTCCTCGATTTGTTCCCAGGCGGCCGACGAGATCGGCGCGAGTTCGCGATGCAGATTATTCATAGGTCGGGGTTCCTTTCAGCGAGCCGATGTTCAGCGAGCCGTCGCGATGCGGTGCGGCAGGCGCGGACGGCGTGGATTCCGGTTGGGTGGCTTCGGCGGGCGGCGCCGGGCGGTCGGCGAGCGCTTCGAGCAGGTCGGCCGACGGCACGAAGAACAGCGAGCCGGTGACCGCGCGGCTGTAGTCGAGCAGGCGGTCGTAGTTGCCCGGCGGGCGGCCGACGAACATGTTCTCGAGCATCTGCTCGATCGGCGCCGGCGAGCGCGCATAGCCGATGAAATAAGTGCCGAATTCGCCGGCGCCCGGGCGCCCGAACGGCATGTTGTCGCGCAGGATCTTCACTTCCTGGCCGCCCTCGTCGAGCGTGGTCAGCGAGCTGTGCGAGCACGACGGCTTCACGTCCGGCGCGAGCTCGATGTCGGCCAATTTGGTGCGGCCGATGATGCGCTCCTGCGTTTCGACCGCGAGCGCGTTCCAGCCGGCCATGTCGTGCAGGTACTTCTGCACGAGCACGTAGCTGCCGCCCGCGAATTCGGCGTCCTCGTCGCCGATCACCGTGAAGTCGACCGCCTCGCGGCCTTCCGGGTTCTCGGTGCCGTCGACGAAGCCGATCATCGCGCGCTGGTCGAAATTGCGGAAGCCGTGCACCTCGTCGACGACCGTGACCGCGTCGCCGAGCGCATTGAGCAATTGCGTCGCCAGTTCGAAGCACAGATCCATCGCTTCCGCGCGGATGTGCAGCAGGATGTCGCCGGGCGTCGCGACCGCGACGCGCTGGCCGGCGCCGAATTCGCGGAACGGATGCAGCGATGCGGGGCGCGGCTCGCCGAACAGCGCATCCCATGCGTCGGAGCCGAAGCCGCACACGCAGGTGAGGTTGCCGCCCGGTACGCGCTTGCCGACCGAGCGCACCAGCGCGGCGATGTCGCCGCACCACGAACGGATCGTGTCGGCGTGATCGGCGCCGGGATTGATCGTCGCCACGAGAAAGATCGCGCTGCGCGTGATCGTGCTGTGAACGGCCTGGGAGAGCGGGGGAGGAGTGGTCTGCATCGCGGCCTGCCGGTCAGTCATGTCGGGACGGACGGGCCGCGGTAGCCGCGGCGCGCGAAGGCGAACGGTTGAACTGTGTCATGCGACTGTTCTCTGTGCTTGGTGACATGCGGATGAAGGACGTTGCGCGGGCATCGCGCAACGGGCCGCAGCGGCGGCGGCCGGCCCCCGGGGCGCGAAGGGGAGGCAGGCGGGGTGGCCGCGCGTTCGCCCGGCGCGTAAGGCTGGCCGCACCGCGTAACGTCGTCGAGCATGCAATCTAGCAGCTTCGGCGGGTCTTTGGAACACGTATCGACGATCTGTCATTCGAATGGATCAAACCGGGCCGGGTTTTGTGCGGCGCGCGCGCAGCTGTACTCCTGGCGGCCGCGGCGCTGTGCTCTTGAGCGGGTGTGTCGCGTGCAGTAGATTAGGTTCCGCTCCGCCCGACGACGGTCATCATGATGAACCTTTTGGAAGCGATGCGTATTTTCGGTGCAATCGTCGAGCATGGCGGGCTGTCCGGCGCGGCGTCCGATCTGAAGCTCGACGTTGCACAGGTCGGCGCGCGGCTCGATGGGCTCGAACGCTATCTCGGCTGCCGGTTGTTGCTGGACCGATCGGGCGACGCGGTCGCATGCACCGAGGCCGGCGTCGCGTTTTACGCGTGTTGCCGGCGCACGCTGTCCGCGGTCGCGCAGGCGACCGGCGCGAGCGGAGCCGGTGCGTGCACAACGGTTTCCCGTTCGCCCGTCGCGGGCTTGCCGTTGCCCGAAACCACTCGCTGCAGCGACGGAGCATCGATCGCCGCGCCCACGACACTACACCGGTTAACGCGTTGAATACGTCCACTGCATCCACCGATACGACCGCCGAGCGCATCCGTCGCCGCTTCGGCCATTTCCTTCACGCGGCCGAGCTCGCCGGGCTGGTCGTGATCGGGCTGGCGACCGCGTTCGCGATGGCGCAGGAAGCGTGGAAGGTCGTGCTCGCGGGCGAAGTGTCGCTGACCGACCTGCTGCTGATGTTCCTGTATCTGGAAGTGCTCGCGATGGACCTGCGCTACCTGCGGCTCGGCCGGTTGCCGGTGCGGTTTCCGCTGTTCATCGCGATGACGTCGCTCGCGCGCGACCTGATCCTGCGCGGCGCGACGGACAGCCCCGAGCGGATGCTGATGACGACCTTCGGGATCGTGCTGCTCGCGGTCGGCGTGCTGATCCTGAGCTTCGGCCAGCATCGCTTTCCGGCGGACGTCGACGATGTCGAGGACGACGTGCATGTCCGCAAGTAACGCGGCCCGGGCGGCATTCGAAGCGAACCCCGGCGCGCCGTGCGCGGTGCGGCGGTTTCCCCATCATTCCATCGAGCGAGGTGTCGCATGACCAGGCAATTGATCGTCGCCGTGTTCGGCAGCGTCGAGACGGCCCGCCAGGCCGCGAACGATTTCGAGGCGCTGTCGGAGAAGAACGAAGGATTCCACATCGAGAACGGCGTCGTCGTCGAGAAGGAAGCGAACGGCAAGCTCGCGGTGCTCGACGCCGAATCGCGGCCGTTCAAGGGCGGCGTGATCGGGGCGATCGCGGGCGGCTTGCTCGGCCTGCTCGCCGGGCCGATCGGCATGGTGACCGGCATGGCGGCCGGCGCGGGCGCCGGCATTCTCGCGCAAGCGGCCGGCAATGCGCTGCTCGACGGCACGTTCGTCGAGACGGTCGCGGCGCGGCTCGTGCCGGGCAGCGTCGCGGTCATTCTCGAGGCGAAGGAGGACACGCCGTTCTCGGTCGACAACGTCGTGACGGGATTCGGCGGCAAGGTCTTTCGCCAGACGCTCGACTGAGCCCGCTCTTTTCGAACCGATTCGGGAGAACCGCATGCGCATCGATCAATCGTATCGCCGCTTCGACATCGCGGCGACGCTGTCGCCGCTGCCCGGCAACCGCGCGATCGCGATCGTCGACGTGACGACCGACGATCCGGGCCGCCTCGCCGATCTCGGCACCGGCCAGTTCCTGCAGATCCGCAAGTGGCTCGAGTCGAACGACGTCGCGCTGCTGACGGTGGTGTTCGACGAATGCAAGGTGGCGATCGACCACTACGCGGACAACGTCGACGACGCTTGAGTGCGAGCGGGCCCGCGCATGGCCGGGCTCCGCTTCGCCGCCGCTTCCTCTGCCGCCGCAATACATCATGACGTGCGCCGGACGAACGGCTGCCGTGCGAGTGCGCGCGGCCGCGCCGTGGCGTTCGCATCTGTTCACCACGCCGGCCGGATTTGACGTTTCCTCGCCAAACTGTCACTTACATTCGCCGAAATGACGCAGTAGGATGCCGAACCTTGTCTTGATGAGATTCGCATTGCTATCCGCCTTCAATTTCGATAACGGACGAGGTTCCAGCCGGGACACCCGCCCCCGGCGACGGCTATCCGGCTTCGTGCGTCGGCGCGGCGGTGCCGCCCATGCGGCGCACGCCGGTTCATCGCTGGCGGGGCGAGGCGGATGAAGCTCTACGAGAAATTTGCGAACGACGTAGAGCGACTCATTCGGCAAGGCGTATATCGACACGGCGACCGTGTGCCGTCGGTGCGGCAGGCGAGCCAGCAGCACCGGATCAGCATCACGACGGTGCTGCACGCGTATCTGCTGCTGGAAAGCCGCGGGTTGCTCGAAAGCCGGCCGCAGTCGGGCTATTTCGTGAATCTGCGGCGCGACGACGGCCATGCGCCGGTGCGCGAGCTGCGGCCGTCGAAGCCGATCGCGATCTCGTCGTCGGTGGACGTGAGCCGGCTCGTGCTGTCGACGCTGCGCTCGATCGGCACGGACGACGCGGTGCCGCTCGGCTCGCCATATCCGGACCCGAGCCTGTTTCCGTTCGAGAAGCTGAACCGCTACGCATACGCGGCGGGTCGCGACAAGTCGCTGTGGGGCGTGACCGACGGGCTGCCGCCGGGCCATCCGCGGCTGATCCGGCAGATCGCGCGCCGCTACCTGGAAAACGGGATGTCGGTGGACCCGAACGAGATCATCGTGACGGTCGGTGCGACGGAGGCGATCAACCTGTGCCTGCAGGCGGTGGCGAAGCCGGGCGACACGATCGCGGTGGAGTCGCCGACGTTCTACGCGATGCTGCACGCGATCGAGCGGATGGGGATGAAGGCGATCGAGGTGGCCACACACCCGGAATACGGAATCGACATCGCGGCGCTGGCCGCGATCGCGAAGTCGCAGCCGATCGCCGCGTGCATGGTGATGCCGAACTTCCAGAACCCGCTGGGTTTCCAGATGCCGGACGAGCGCAAGCGCGAACTGGTTGAGTTCGCAACGAAAGCCGACCTGCCGATCATCGAGAACGGCGTGTACAACGAACTGTATTTCGGCAACATGCATCCGAGCACGCTGAAGTCGTTCGATCGCCATGACATCGTGCTGCATTGTTCGTCGTTCTCGAAGAGCCTGACGGCCGCGTACCGGATCGGCTGGGCGCTGCCGGGCCGCTACCGCGAGCAGGTCGAGAAGCTGAAGTTCCTGAATACGCTGGCGACACCGTCGTTGCCGCAGCTCGCGATCGCGGAGTTTCTGGAACGCGACGGCTACGAACATCACCTGCGGCGGGTTCGCAAGGCGTATGCGCAGCAGGCGAACCTGATGCGCGCGATGGTGTCGCGGTTCTTTCCGGAAGGCACGCGCATTTCGAGTCCGGCGGGCGGGTACGTGCTGTGGGTCGAGCTGCCCGCGCAGGTCGATGCGATGCGGCTGTACCAGCTCGCGCTGGAGCAGGGGATCACGATCGGGCCCGGCTACATGTTTTCGATCGCGGACACTTACCGGAACTTCATCCGCCTGAACTACAGCAGCCCATGGTCGCCGGAGATCGAGCGCGCGGTCGTCACCGTCGGCAAGCTCGCCGCATCCTGCATCGACTGACCGCGCCGCGCCGCGGCGCGCGGCACGACGTCATGTCAGCCGGTACGACTGCGCGCCGGTGCCCGCGAGCGTGCCGCCATCGACGATCAGGTATTCGTTGCGGATCGGCCTGCCGTCGAACCAGCATTGCAGAATCTCCAGCGTGCCGGCCGCATAGCGCGCCTGCGCGGGCAACGACGTGCCGGAGATGTGCGGTGTCATCCCGTTGAACGGCATCGTGCGCCACGGGTGATCGGCCGGCGCCGGCTGCGGAAACCATACGTCGCCGCCATAGCCGGCGAGATGGCCGGACGTGACGGCATTCACGACCGCGTCGCGGTCGACCAGCTTCGCGCGGGCGGTGTTGATCAGGTACGCGCCGCGCTTCATCCGCGCGATCATCGCCGCGTCGAACAGGTGCTCGGTCGACGGGTACAGCGGAATCTGCAGGTTGACGATATCGACGGCGCTCGCGAGCGACGCCACATCGGCGTGATACGTGAGCGCGAGCGCCTGCTCGATCGATGCATCGAGCCGGTGGCGCTGCGTGTAGTGCAGTTGCAGGCCGAACGGCTGCAGCCGGCGCAGCACGGCGAGGCCGATGCGCCCCGCGCCGACCGTGCCGAAATGCATCCCTTCGACGTCGTAGCTGCGCGACACGCAGTCGGCGATGTTCCAGCCGCCCTGCTGCGCGACCGCATGCGACGGCAGATAGTTGCGCACCAGCGCGAGCG
Source organism: Burkholderia sp. E168m15 (assembly GCF_016586105.1). Classification (NCBI taxonomy): domain Bacteria; kingdom Pseudomonadati; phylum Pseudomonadota; class Betaproteobacteria; order Burkholderiales; family Burkholderiaceae; genus Burkholderia; species Burkholderia sp. E168m15. The sequence continues at coordinate 8,431 of NZ_BCPO01000216.1, read as the reverse complement.
TCGTCATCACCACGTGCTCGGCGACGCTGATGCTGTTCGAGCCGGTGACTTCGGCAACCGTGATGTGCGCGCGTGCGGCGGCGTCCAGATCGACGTGATCGGAGCCGATGCCGGCCGTCAGCGCGAGCTTGAGCTTCGGCGCGCGGGCGATGCGTTCGGCGCTCAGGTACGCGGGCCAGAACGGCTGCGAAATCACCACGTCCGCTTCGGGCAGCCGGCGCTCGAATTCGGAATCGGGGCCGTCCTTGTCGCTCGTGACGATCAGCGTATGGCCGTGCGCTTCCATATAACCGCGCAAGCCGAGCGCGCCGGACACCGAGCCGACGAGTTCGCCGGGCCGGAAGCCGGGCGGGCCGGCCGGCGTCGGCGCGGTTTGACCGTCCGCGTAGTGCGTGACGACCGGGATCGTGTCGCGCACGTAGCGCGGCGGATAGCCGTCGACGGGATCGGGGTAGAGCACGCACAGGACGGTAGCCATCGGGTAGTGCTCCTTTGACAGGTGAAGGCGGCACGCGGCTTGCGCGGCTCGCGCCGTGCCCGTCGCAGGCGGCCGCCGTGTTGCGCCGCAACGTTGATCACGTTCTACGCCGGTCGCGGATCGCGTACAAGCTACAGTCCGCGTTTGCGTGCGCTGCGGGGCGTCTGTACCTGTTCTTTTCAGGAGGGATGTCGATAATGGGATCGTTACCTGACTTTTCGGGAGCCACGTCATGACTGGAAGCGATGCGTCCTCACGCCCCGATCTCACGCAAGGGATCGCGCTCGACGATCTCGCCGACGGCGCGATGATCGAGGGCCATGTCGGCGACGCGGCGGTGCTGCTCGTGCGCCGTGCCGACGAACTGTTCGCGGTGGGCGCGCAATGCCCGCACTACGGCGGGCCGCTGGCCCAGGGCCTGCTGGTCGGCGACACGATTCGCTGTCCGTGGCATCACGCGGCGTTCTGCCTGCGCACCGGCGAGATGGAGCGCGCGCCGGCGCTCGACGGGCTGCCGTGCTGGCGCGTCGAGCGGCGCGACGGCCGCGCGGTCGTAGTCGATGCGCGGCCGGCCGCCGTGCCGCCTGCGCTGAAGGACACCGGGCTGCCTGCGTCGGTCGTGATCGTCGGCGGCGGCGCCGCCGCGATCGCGGCCGCGGTGACGCTGCGGCAGGAAGGCTATCCGCACGCGATCACGCTGCTGAGCGCCGATGCCGATCCGCCGTACGACCGGCCGAATCTGTCGAAGGATTACCTCGCGGGCACGGCGGAAGCCGACTGGCTGCCGCTGCGCGCGCCGTCGTTCTATGCCGAGCAGCGGATCGACGTGCGCTGCAATACGCGGGTCACGCGCATCGATCCCGCGCAGCGGTCGGTCGAGCTCGCCGACGGCAGCCGTATCGAATACGGCGCGCTGCTGCTCGCGACCGGCGCCGAGCCGAACCGCCTGAACGTGCCCGGCGCCGATCTGCCGCACGTCCGTACGCTGCGCTCGCGCGCCGATTGCGATGCACTGATCGCGAAGCTGAAAACCGCGCGCCGCTGCGTGGTGGTCGGCGCGAGCTTCATCGGCCTCGAAGCGGCTGCCGCGTTGCGCACGCGCGGGCTCGACGTGCACGTCGTCGCGCCCGATCCGCATCCGATGAGCCGCGTGCTCGGCGATGCGCTCGGCGACACGATCAAGGCGCTGCACGAAGCGCACGGCGTGGTGTTCCATCTCGGCACGACGCCCGCGCGGATCGGGCCGGACAGCGTGACGCTGTCGAATGGCGACGTGCTGCCGGCCGACGTCGTGCTGGTGGGGATCGGCGTGCATCCGAACGTCGAACTCGCCCAGGACGCCGGGCTCGCGGTCGAACGCGGCGTGACGGTCGACCGCTTCCTGCAGACGAGTGCGCCCGGCATCTACGCGGCCGGCGATATCGCGCGCTGGCCCGATCCGCTGACGGGCGAGCGGATTCGCGTCGAGCACTGGGTCGTCGCCGAGCGGCAGGGCATCGTCGCGGCGCGCAACCTGCTCGGCCAGCAGCGGCCGTTCGACGCGGTGCCGTTTTTGTGGAGTCAGCATTACGACCTGACGCTCCGCTATGTCGGGCATGCGGAGCAATGGGATCGCGTCGAGATCGACGGCGACCTTGGCGCGCACGACTGCTCGATCGCGTACTGGCGCGGCAACACGCGGCTCGCGGTCGTGACGATAGCCCGCGATCTCGACAACCTGAAGGCCGAAGCGGCGCTCGAGCGGCAGAGGGCTTCCGCATGAAAGCAGCATGACGACACCCACCGAACCTTGAATGGAGGCGAAATGAACCCTGACGTCCGTGCCCGTTTCGAAACCGAGTTTGCGCCGCGCATCGCGACGCGCTTGCGCGACCTCTATCAGCCCGGCGAAGTGCAGGTCGACGTCGTGCCGCACGACGGGCAGGGCAGCCCGACCTGCGTCGACGTGATCGGCCTCACGTCGACGGTCGGCTTGCCGCACCGGTTGAACGCGCGGCTCGCGTGGCGCGACGATGCGATCGCAGGTCTGCTGGCCGAGCCCGACCACAGCCGCTTCGATCGCTATCTCGCGGCGCTGCCGGTCACGATCGAGCGCTGGCAGATGGAGCTGCCGGTCGATTTCAGCAGCCGGACGCAGCGCGATCGCGAGATCCTGATCGGCGACCTCGATTTCGATGCGTGACGGGCATCGCGCGATGCCGGCCGATGGCGTGCGGCCGAACCGCGCGCGGTTAGCGGTCGCGCGTTCGGATGATCACGCGCCCCTGGTCGATGCCGCCGCGCAGCGCCTCGTCGCACGTCAGCCATTCCGGCGTGACGAGTTCGGGCGCGGGCAGGTCGACCGGCGCGCCGTCGCGGAAGATCCGCACCTGCGCGACCCACGCGCCGTTCGCGTTGCGCGTCGCGTCGACGCGAATCTCGTGACCCATGAAAGTGTCGGTGGCTTGCATCGAACGGGGCCCTCCGTCGTGAATGAACGTGGTGCGTGGATCGTATCAGCATGGCGTGCGCCGCGCATCGAAAACGAACCGGCGGGTGCGTGTCACGTGCCGCGCGAGACGGGAGCGACCCTGTGGCCTTCGACCTGACCTTTTCCATCAAGGTGTTCGCGGCGCTGTTCGCGATCATGAACCCGATCGCGAACATTCCGGTGTTCCTGTCGCTGACCGAAGGCGCGGCGGACGGCGTGCGCCGCAAGGTCGCGCTGACGGCCGCGATCGGCGTGACGGTCGGCTGCATCGTGTCGGCGGTCGCGGGCGGCGCGATCCTGCACGTGTTCGGCTTGACGATCGACGATTTCCGCCTCGCGGGCGGGTTGCTGGTGCTGTTGATCGCGTTGTCGATGCTGCATGGTGCGCCGAGCCGCCAGCATGCGCCGGGCGCCGACGAAGGCGCCGATCCGGCGGCGGCCGACAGCGTCGCGATCTATCCGCTGACGATCCCGTTGCTGGTCGGCCCCGGCACGATCGCGACGATGATCGTGCTCGGGCACGGTGCCGTCGCGACCGGGCAGGAACTCGCGTTCGCGCTCGGGCTGGCCGCGTTTCTCGTATTGCTGGCCGTGTCGCTGCTGTCGGCGCCGTTGATCGGCCACTACCTGTCGCCGCGCGTGACGGCCGTCACGCAGCGCCTGATGGGGATGATTCTCGCGGCGATCGCGATGCAGATGATCGTCGCGAGCCTGAAAGCCGCGTTCGGGCTGCCGCATTGAGCGCGCCCGTTCGACTGCATGGAGTCGCTGAATGAACACGCTGATCGTCTTGTCCTATCCCGATCTCGACGCGGCGCGTCGCGCGCTGGCCGAACTCGGCACGCTGCGCGACCGGCACGTCGTCGCGCTCGCGGGTGTCGTGATCGTCGAGTGCTCGACCGACGGACAGTTGCGCACGCATGCAGTCGATCCGGGCCGCGTGTCGTCCGGTTCGCTGCTCGACAGCGTGGTCGCGCACGTCGAATCGTCGCTCGACGCGTGGCGCGAGCGGCCGGTGGACGATGCGCTGACCGACCGCGTCGCGCGCAAGGCGCGCCCCGGCACCGTGTCGCTCGGGCTGGCCGCGACGCAGCTCGACATCTATGCGCTGAGCGCGGCGCTCGCGCCGCTGGGCGGCGAAGTGGCCGACACGACGCTGTCGATCGACGACGAACTGAAGCTCGTCGAAGCGATCTCGAACGCGCGCGACGGCAGCGGCGAGCGCGGTCCGGCGACGGACTGACGCGCCGGCCCTTCCCGAAAGCGAAGCGCTTCCCGCCTGCTCTCCAACGGCGCGCCGCGCGCGCTCCACAGGCGCATGCCTTGCTCGATCGGCTCGACGGTGACCTTCACCGTTTCCGCTTTCGACAAGGAGGGCCTGACATGAAAGCAGTCGTATTTCACGGCATCGGCGATATTCGCATCGACACGGTGCCCGATCCGGAAGTCTCCGCGACGACCGACGCGGTCGTGCGTCTTACCGCCAGCGCGATCTGCGGCACCGATCTGCACATGGTGCGCGGCACGCTCGGCGGCATGAAGCCGGGCACGATTCTCGGCCACGAAGGCGTCGGCATCGTCGAGGCGGTCGGGCGCGACGTGCGTAACCTGCGGCGCGGTGATCGCGTGCTGATTCCGTCGACGATCGCATGCGGCAGTTGCGCCTACTGCCGCGCGGGCTATACCGCGCAATGCGACGTCGCGAATCCTGGCGGGCCGCGTGCGGGCACGTCGTTCTTCGGCGGGCCGGCCGAAACGGGCCCGGTCGACGGGCTGCAGGCCGAATACGCGCGCACGCCGCTTGCGCATGCGAGCCTGATTCGGCTACCCGACGAGATTGACGACGATCGCGCGATCCTGATGTCGGACATTTTCCCGACCGGCTATTTCGGCGCGCAGCTCGCGGAAGTGAAGCCGGGCGATACGGTTGCCGTGTTCGGCGCGGGGCCGGTCGGGCAGTTCGCGATCGCGAGCGCGAAGCTGATGGGCGCCGGGCGCGTGATCGCGATCGACCGCATCGCGTCGCGGCTCGAGATGGCGTGCGCGCAGGGCGCCGAGATCGTCGATTTTTCCGAGGACGATCCGGTCGATACGGTGCTGCGGCTCACCGGCGGGATCGGCGTCGATCGCGTGATCGACGCGGTGGGCGTCGACGCGATGCGCGCGACGCACGGGCCGGCCGCGGCCGATCGCGACGCCGCGCGCGCGTTCGATGCCGAAGTCGACGCGATCGTGCCGCACCGCAAGCCGGACGGCCGCAACTGGGTGCCGGGCGACGGGCCGTCGCAGGTGCTGCAATGGGCGGTGCGCGCGGTCGCGAAGGCCGGCACGATCTCGGTGATCGGCGTGTACCCGCCGGCCGCGCGCGTGTTTCCGATCGGCGAGGCGATGAACCGCAACCTGACGATCAAGATGGGCAACTGCAATCACCGGACGGTGACGCCGCCGCTCGTCGAGCTCGTGCGTAGCGGCGCATTCGACCCGCTGTCGGTGCTCACGCGCACCGAGCCGCTGACCAACGCGATCGATGCGTATCGCGCGTTCGACGTGCGCGAGCCGGGCTGGATGAAGGTGAAGCTTGCGCCATGACGACGACACGAACCGAAACCGGGAGCACTGCGATGACCGATCAATACGACAACTGCATGGCCGCGTGCGACGCCTGCGCGCACGCATGTGATACCTGTGCGGCCGCCTGCCTCGCGGAGCGCGACGTGCACGCGCTGGCGACCTGCATCGCGCTCGACATCGAATGCGCGCAGCTGTGCCGCTTCGCGTCGGGCGCGATGGCACGCCGCAGCGGGCTCGCGCCGCGCATTTGCGCGCTGTGCGCGCACGCATGCGACCTGTGTGCGGCCGAGTGTTCGCGGCATGCGCACGAGCATTGCCGCCGCTGCGCGCTCACGTGCGAGGCGTGCGCGGCGATGTGCCGCGCGATGGCGTGAGCCCTACGGCGTCCCTTGAACCTGGCGTGCGACGCGCTGCAGTAGCGCGTCGAGCACGGCCATCTCGACGGGCTTCACGAGATGATCGTCGAAGCCCGCCTGCGCGGTGCGTTCGAGGTCGGACGCACGCGCGTGGCCGGACAGCGCGACGCAGGTCGTGTCGCGCAGCGCATCGATCGCGCGCAGTTCCTGCAACAGCGTGAAGCCGTCGACGTCCGGCATCGTCAGGTCGAGGATCATCAACTGCGGTGCGTAGTCGCGGGCGAGCGCGAGCGCTTCGTTCGCGTCGTACGCGACGCGCGGCGCGTGCCCTTTCAGTTGCAGCAGCACCGCGAGCGTATCGGCCGAGTCGCGGTTGTCGTCGACGACGACGATGCGCAGCGGCTCGACGGCCGGCTGCCCGGGCGCGGCAGGCGCGGGCGGTGCGGTGTGCTCGTTGCGCGCCATTTGCGCGATCGGCAGCCATACCGTGAACGTCGCACCGTGGCCGGGCCCGCCGCTTTCCGCGACGATCCGCCCGCCGTGCAGTTCGACGAACGACCGGCAGATCGCGAGCCCGAGCCCGAAACCGCCGGACGGGGAGCGGCCCGTCGCACCTTCCTGTTCGAACAGGTCGAAGATCGTTTCGAGCGCGCCGGGTGCGATGCCGACGCCGTGATCGACGACGCTGATCGCCACCAATGGCCCTTCGATTCGCGCGCCAACGTCGATTCGGCCGCCGTGCGGCGAGAATTTCGATGCGTTGTCGAGCAGGTTGTGCAGCACCTGCACGAGCCGTGCGTCGTCGCCGTGCAGCACCACGGAGTCGGTCGGCAGGTCGACGCGGATCCATTGCCCGCGGGCGGCCAGCTTCGGCTGGATGCTCTCGACGCCGCGGCACACGACGTCGCGCACGCTGACCGGGCGAGCGTCGAGCTCGACCTTGCCGGCCGTGATGCGCCCGACGTCGAGCAGATCGTCGACGAGCCGCGTCAGTTGCCCGACCTGGCGGTTCACGGCGTCGCGACACTGCGCGAGCACGGGCGCCGGATCGGGCAGGCTCTGCAGCACGCCGACCGAATTGCGCAGCGGCGCCAGATGGTTGCGCAGCTCGTGCGCGAGCATCGCGATGAATACGCTGAGCCGCTGCGTCGACGCCTCCAGCTCCTCGAGCCGCTTGCGCTCGGTCATGTCGCGCGTGATCTTGATGAAGCCGCACAGCTCCTGCATCGCGTCGCGCACCGGCGTGATCGTCACGCTTGCCCAGAACTGCGTGCCGTCCTTGCGCACGCGCCAGCCTTCGTCCTGGAAGTGGCCGTGCGCCGCGGCCAACGCGAGCCCTTGAGACGGCCGGCCGGCCGTGATCGCGTCGATCGGATAGAACAGCGAGAAATGGTGACCGACGATCTCGGCGGCGTGGTAGCCCTTGATGCGCTCCGCGCCGGCATTCCACGTCGCGACGTTGCCGTACGGGTCCAGCATGAACACCGCGTAGTCGGTGATCGACTCCACGACGGTCTGGAACCGGAATTCGGCGAAGCGGTGCTGCAGGTCGCGCGCGTCGGGCGGGCCGGGCGGCGGATGCGGGGGGAAATCGGCGTCGTCTTTCTTCATCGGAGCGGCAGGTCGGAAATACGGGCGGCCGCAGGTCGCCGGACCGCCGCCGGACAGACGGCGGCCGCGCGGATCGAATTGGCACGTCCGAAAGAATAAAGGAACTCGATTCGGCTGATCAATGGGTGCGCATCGGCCGTGCCGTCCGCCGACATGGGCGCCGGCGCGACCGTCGGCGGCCGGCGCGGCATGCCGATTGCACGACCGGATCGTCCGCCTGCCGTGCGGCGGCCATCCGGCCGGCCGCCCGGCGGCAAGCCACGCAAGGAGGCCGACATGAACAGCACCCTGAATCCCGACAACGAACCGGCCGGCCCGGACGACGAGAACGCCAGCCGCGGCCGCGACGGCCGGGCGCTCGGCCCGAGCGACTCGTCCGACAGCGGCAGCGACACGGCGGGCGCGCGGCGCCATCCGTTCGACGTCGATTCGCCGCTGGACGACCACGCGCTCGAACGCGGCGACGCGGCACTCGACAGCGATACGGACCGCGCGGGCACCGGCGAGCGTGCGTCGGCGGACGGCGATTCGACGCTGGAGGAAGGCGCCGACATCGAGCCGGACCGCACCGAGCGGCTGAGCGAGCCCGGCCGGACGGACGAATCGGACGACCCGGACGAGCCCGGCGGCGCGCCGTGACGCCCGGCACGCAAAAACTGCAATCGCGTTGCAGATTGGGGCGCCTGACGGTTTCCCCACGCTGCGACGCGCAACCGTCGCGGCCCGGCAACGGCGCCGGCACGCGATTTGCATTCACCCGACCGACGCGCGCCGCGATGCGGCATGGATCCGTGCACGGCGCAGGCGATCAAGGAGAGACACGATGCAACGACGATATCCCGGACGGCATGGCGAGCGTGGCGGCCCGCCCGACTGGCGCGAGCGCAATGAACGCGCGTACCGGGGCGCTGGCGAGCGCGGCATCCCGGACGACCCGGCACGGTG
>NZ_BCPO01000215.1:0-6000 GCF_016586105.1 Burkholderia sp. E168m15 | reverse complement strand
AGCGCCCGGAATACCGCGGCCATCACCGGATGGGCTGGTACGGCAGCGAGCGCGATATAGGCGACCCCCGAGGCGACCCCCGAGGCGACCCCCGAGGCGACCCCCGAGGCGACCCCCGAGGCGACCCCCGAGGCGACCCGCGCTACGGCGGCAGCGCCCCCGACCTGTCGCGCTTCGGCCCGGACACCGAACGCGACGCGCTGCGCCATCGCCGCGGGCCGAAAGGCTATACGCGCTCGGACGAGCGGATTCGCGAGGACGTCTGCGAGCGGCTCGCGCATGCGCTGGAGATCGACGTGAGCGACGTCACCGTGCAGGTGAAGGCGGGGCGCGTCGAGCTGGAGGGCACGGTGCCGGCGCGCTGGATGAAGCACGACATCGAGGATCTGGCCGACGGTTGCCTGGGCGTGCAGGACGTCGAGAATCGCGTGCGCGTGCGCCGCGACGGCGAACACGATGCCGGCATGGTGCTGCATCCGGATCAGCGGACCGTCACGCCCACCCAGCCGGCCGCGCGCGACCCGGAGCCCGGCACCGTCGTGGGCGGCCGCGAGCGCGAACCGCGCCACTGACCGCCCGTGCGTGAAACGGCCCGCCCCCGACCGCGAGCAATGCGTGCATGACGACCGGAATCGACGAAACGCCCATCAAGGATCGTGAGGCGGCAGCCGGCCGCGACCACCGAGGCCGCCGCGACGAGCGCGGCCTGCGGATGCGGATCGCGGTCGAACTGTGGCGCGCGATCTGGCATTACCGCGCGCGCGTGCTCGCGGCGATCGTGCTGCTGGTGCTCGCGAAAGCGGCGGCCGTGTCGGTGCCGCTGCTGCTCAAGGACATCGTCGACGGTTTCGGCCGCGTGGCTGGCCAGCCGATGACGTGGCCGGTGCTGCTGCTGTTCGCGTACGCGGTCGTGCGCTTCGCGTCCAACGCACTGAACGAAGTGCGCGACATGACCTTCGTGCAGGTCACGCAGCATACGGTCGCGACGTTTACCGTGCGCACGTTCGGCCACCTGCATCGGCTCGGCGCACGCTTTCATGCGCAGCGCGAGACGGGCGCCGTGGTGCGCGACCTCGAGAAAGGCACGGCCGGGATCGGCTACCTGCTCGGCGTCGCGGTGTTTACGATCGTGCCGACGGCCATCGAGATCGGCTCGGTGCTGGTGATCGTGATCAGCAAGTACGGCGGCGGCTTCACGGCGATCATTTTCGCCACGTTCGCCGTCTACGCGGCGTATACGGTGGTGTTTACGCGCCGGCGCATGCGTTACCAGCGGCGCGTGAACGCGCTCGAGGCCGAGTCGAATTCGCGCGTGGTCGACAGCCTGCTGAACGTCGATACGGTCAAGTATTTCGCCCGCGAGGACGTCGAGCGCGACCGGCTCGACCGCGTGCTCGACGAATGGCGCGAGGCCGGCGTGGACAACCAGTACGCGCTGTCGGCGCTGCATATCGGGCAGAGCGCGTGCATCGGCGCGGGGATCGCGGCCGTGATGCTGCTCGCCGGGCAGCAGGTCGCGCGCGGCGCGATGACGATCGGCGATCTCGTGCTGATCAACGCGTACATCATCCAGATCAGCCTGCCGCTGAATGCGCTCGGCTTCGTGTTCCGCGAGGCGAACGACGCGATGACGAACATCGAGCGGCTGTTCGGGCTGCTCGATGCGCGCGGCAAGCCGGGCGAGGACGGCGATGCGCCCGGCGCGCAGCCGCTCGTCGTGCGCGGCGGCGCGATCGAGTTCGAGCACGTCGACTTCGGCTACGAGCCGAGCCGGCAGATCCTGTTCGACGTGTCGTTCCGCATCGAGCCCGGGCAGACGATCGCGGTGGTCGGCGGCAGTGGCTCCGGCAAGTCGACGCTCGCGCGGCTGCTGTTCCGGCTGTACCAGCCCGATGCGGGCACGATCCGGATCGACGGCCAGGACTTGCGGCTCGTCACCGAGCGCAGCCTGCGCGACGCGCTCGGCATCGTCCCGCAGGACACCATCCTGTTCAACGACACGCTCGCGTACAACATCGCGTACGGCAAGCGCGACGCGACCCGCGGCGAGGTGATCGCGGCCGCGCGCGGCGCGCAGCTCGACGCGTTCATCGAGCGGCTGCCCGATGCGTACGACACGCGCGTCGGCGAGCGCGGCGTACGGCTGTCGGGCGGCGAGCGGCAGCGGGTCGCGATCGCGCGCGCGCTGCTGAAGGCGCCGCCGATCGTCGTGTTCGACGAGGCGACGTCGGCGCTCGACACGCGCTCGGAGCGTGCGATCCAGCAGGAGCTGATGCGCGTCGCGCAGCATCGCACGAGCCTCATCATTGCGCACCGGCTGTCGACCATCGTCGACGCGGATCGCATCCTCGTGATGGAGCACGGCCGGCTCGTCGAGCACGGCACCCACGACGAACTGCTCGAAAGCGGCGGCGTGTATGCGCAGATGTGGTCGCTGCAGGCGAAGCAGCGCGAACTGGAGCGCACGGAGGCGAAGTTCGCGCGGCAGCCGGTGCGGATCAACCCGCTCGTGTCGCAGGTGCTCGATTCGCTGGCGGAGGCGGCCGCGCGGCGCGGCGTGCCGGTGTTTCGCCATGTGTCGGACGAGGATCTCGTCGTCAACGCCGATCCGGCCGCGCTGCGGCGCTTCGTGTGGGAGCTGTGCCGCGGCGCGATCGAAGCGAGCAGCGGCGGGCAGCTCGAGGTGCACACGGCGCGCCACGACCCGGAAGCGCGCATCACGATCGCGTGCACGGGCGTCGACGCAACGGAGCTGTCGCTGATCGATCTCGAACGATTGCAGGACGCGATCGAGGAGGCCGGCGGCTACGTCGTGCGCGAACGCGACGATACCGGCGTGACGCTGCACGTGTCGCTGCCGATGTACGCGGTGGCGCCGGCGTCGATGCAACCCGCCGGTGCCGTGCCGAACCCGGCCGCCGGCGCGGCGGCCACGGCCAAGCCGCTCGACGGCCTGCGCATCGCATGCGTCGACGACCACGACGAGGCGCGCGAGGCGCTCGGCGCGCTGCTGAAGGTGGCCGGCGCCGACGTGCACGCGTATGCGTCGGGCCAGGCGTTGCTGGACGACCTGTGGCGCGCGCGCCGGGCCGACTGGCCGGCGCTGCTCGTCTGCGACATCGATCTCGGCGACGACGAGGAGGACGGCTATACGGTGATGTCGCGCGTGCGTCAGCTCGACGCCGCGCGCGATCGCGACGGCCGCGCGCCGCTCGAGGCGCTGGCCTTGTCCGGCCATGCGCGCGATCGCGACCGCACGCGCGCGGTCGAAGCCGGTTTCCATGCGTACCTGACCAAGCCCGCGGTAGCGGCCGACCTGATCGCGGCGTTGCGTGCGCTCGCGTTTTCCTCTGGAGAAATCCATGCCGAACCTTCTGAACCCGACGACACCCGAAGCCCTGAACGCGCGTCGCGGCGGTAGTGCGTTCGCCGACCGCCAGGCCGCGGTGGCGGCCGTCGAGCTGCTGTTGCCGACCCTGTCCGCCGCGCTGCAGAGCGACTTCGTCGGCGACAGCGGCTGCCTGCACATCGTGATCATGGACCCCGCGCTCGGGCCGCACGACGCGGCGTTCGAGGACGCGATCCTGTATGAGTTTTCGCTGCCCGACCCGAAGGACTGGGACGCCGACTATCGCGCCTACGCCCGCGCCAAGGCGCGGCTGTCGTGGGAAACGGGCCGCGACGGCCACGTCGTGCAGGCGCTCGAGCCGTACCGGCTGCGCGCGGGCGATACGAACCTGTGGGGCGGGGTCGCGCTCGGCGGCATCGTGGTCGGCGTGTCGGGTGCGCAGCCGTGGTTCGACGAGGCGTTCGCGGGCTGCATCGCGCACTGCCTGCGCGCGCTCGCGAAGCACCGCGCTCAAGCCACGCCCGACGCGCTCGCGATCTGAGGGGGCCGGTTCGTCCCGCTTTTTACAGCCGGTTATAAAAAAGCCAGCGACCGGACGCCGGCGCCCGACGCGGCACGGGCACACGCAGGCCGGCACGGTTTTCGCTGTACCTCTTCCACGGACGGTTGTCGCGACAAGTGTCGCCGTCAGCCGGATGGTTTTCCGACATCGACAGGAGGTGCAGGTGAACGCGACTCACGATCCAGCCAAACCGCCGCTCGCCGGCCGGACCGCACTCGTGACCGGGGGCGGCCGCGGTCTCGGCGAAGCCATTTGCGAAGAGCTTGCGCAGCACGGCGCGCACGTCGTCGTCGCCGATCTCGACGGCGACCGCGCGGCGGCCGTCGCGCAACGGCTCGAGCGGCACGGCGGCCAGGCGGTCGGCCGGCCGCTCGACGTGCGCGACGAGGCATCGGTGCTGCAGGTCGTGCACGATGCGCGCGAATCGCTCGGCGATCTCGACGTGATCGTCAACAACGCGGCGATCGACGTGACCGCGCCGATCGACGACGTGAGCGTCGACGCGTGGCAGCAGGTGCTGATGACGAACCTGTTCGGCCCGTACCTGATGTGTCACGCGGCCGTGCCGATGATGAAGGCGCGCGGCAACGGGCATATCGTCAACATCGCGTCGACCGCGTCCAAGCGCGCGTGGCCGAATGCGTCCGCGTATCACGCGACGAAGTGGGGGCTGCTCGGGCTGTCGCACGCGCTGCACGCCGAACTGCGGCCGAGCGGCGTGCGCGTGTCGGCAATCGTCGCGGGCGGGATGCGCACGCCGTTCCTGCTCGACCGTTTCCCGGACATCGACGAGGACACGCTGCAGCCGCCGGAGCACGTCGCGGCCGCCGTGCGCTTCGTGCTGACGCAGCCGCCGGGCACCGTGGTGCCGGAGCTGATGGTGCTGCCGATGAAGGAGACGTCATGGCCCTGAAGCGCGAACGGCGGCTGCCCGGCGCGGTGCTGCTCGACAAGGACGGCACGCTGCTCGACGACGTGCCGTACAACGTCGACCCCGCGCGCATGCGCCTCGCGCCGGGCGCCGCGCGCGCGCTGCGCACGCTCGGCGCGACCGGCATGCCGCTGGCGGTCGTGTCGAACCAGCCGGGCGTCGCGCTCGGCCGCTTTACCGAAAACGAGCTTGGCGCGGTCCGCCAGCGCCTCGCCGAATTGTTCGAAGCAAATGGCGCGACGCTGGCGGATTTTTTTTACTGCCCGCATCACCCGCGGGGTAGCGTGCCGCGCTACACCTGTGACTGCATCTGCCGCAAGCCGCGCCCGGGCATGCTGCGCCGCGCGCTGAGCGCGCTCGGCGCCGTGCCCGAATGGAGCTGGATGATCGGCGACATTCTCGACGACGTCGAGGCCGGCCGCACCGCGCGCTGCGGCACGATCCTGGTCGACTGCGGCAACGAGACCGAATGGCAGCTCAACGCCGCGCGCACGCCGCACCACGTCGTCGATCGCATCGACCTGGCCGCCGACATCGTCGTGCGCGAGGCCGTGCGCCGGCACGGCTCGTGGGTGCAGCGATGAGCACGGCCTGGAGCCGCGCCCGCCGCATCCTGTGCGTGCGGCTCGACAGCATCGGCGACGTGCTGATGACCACGCCCGCGCTGCGCGCGCTGAAGGAGAGCGGCGCCGATCGCCAACTGACGCTGCTGACGTCGCGCACGGGCGCGGCGCTCGCGAAGCATCTGCCGATGGTCGACGACGTGTGGAGCTACGACGCGCCATGGGTCAAGCATCCCGACGTGCGCGGCGATCCGGTGGCCGATCTCGACATGATCGACCGGCTGCTGGCGGGCCGCTTCGACGCGGCCGTGATCTTCACCGTCTACAGCCAGAATCCGTTGCCCGCCGCGATGATGTGCTGGCTCGCCGGCATTCCGCTGCGGCTCGCGCATTGCCGCGAGAACCCGTACGAACTGCTGACCGACCGCGTGCCGGAAACCGAGCCGGAATCGCACGTGCGCCACGAGGTCGCGCGCCAGCTCGCGTTGGTGCGCACGGTCGGCGCGAAGACGTCGGACTGGCGGATGGCGTTCGAGCCGGGCGACGCGGCGCGGCGTGCGGTGCACGCGCGCCTGCAGGCCGCGTTGCAGCGCGT
>NZ_BCPO01000214.1:0-28478 GCF_016586105.1 Burkholderia sp. E168m15 | reverse complement strand
GGGAGCGACGCGCGCGCGCTGGCTGGTCGTCCATCCGGGCGCGACCGCCGCGTCGCGACGCTGGCCGGCCGAGCGCTTCGGCGAAGCGGCCGCCGCGGTTGCGCCGCTGTTCGACGGCATCGCGGTGACGGGCGGCGCGGACGAACGCGCGCTGGTCGACGCGGTGTGCGAACGGGCGGGGCCGCGCGCGGTGCCGCTGGCCGGCGTGTTGCCGCTCGGCGAACTCGGCGCGCTGATCGAGACGGCCGACCTGCTGCTGTCGAACAACAGCGGCCCCGTGCATCTCGCGGCCGCGCTCGGCACGCCGGTGGTCGACCTGTACGCGCTGACCAATCCGCAGCACACGCCGTGGCGGGTGCCGCACCGTGTGCTGAACGTCGACGTGCCGTGCCGCAACTGCTATCGCAGCGTGTGCAATCAGCCGGGACATCCGTGCCTGCGCGGCGTGAGCGTCGACGACGTCGCCGCTGCCGTGCACGCACTGCTGCGCGGCCGCGCGCGCCATGCGCAACGCGCGGCCGAGCGGGCTGCCGCCCACGACGAAGGCGAGCCGGTCGCGGCGCACGCATCGAACGTGCTTCCGTTCGCGCACGTCATCACGAGGAACTGACGCATGCCTGAATCGACCTATACGCTCGGCATCAACGCCGCCTTCCACGACAGCGCCGCGTGCATCGTGCGCGACGGCGTCGTGCTCGCGGCGGCCGAGGACGAACGCTTCACGCACGTGAAGCACGCGAAGCGCCCGGTGCCGTTCTCGACCTGGGAGCTGCCTTTCCACGCGATCGACTATTGCCTCGCGGAAGCCGGCATCACGCTCGCGGACGTGGACCACGTCGCGTATTCGTACGACCCGTGGTTCGAACTCGACCGCGAAGGCACAGCGCCGGCACTGACCTTGCCGCTGTCGCCGTCCGCGCATGCGCCGCGCGAGGATGGCGCGTCGCCGTGGCATCCGCTGTTCCTGTCGTCGATCGTCAACGCGCCGCGCCAGCTCGCGGGCGGCGCGCCGCATCACCTGCAGCGGCGCTTTCGCGGCGTCACGCACGACGGGCCGTTCCGCTGGCATTTCATCGAGCACCATCTCGCGCACGAGGCGAGCGCGTTTCTCGCGGCGCCGTTCGAGCGCTGCGCGGTGATGACGATGGACGGGCGCGGCGAGCGCGCGACGACGAGCTACGGCGTGTTCGACGGCCGCGCGTACCGGCGGCTCGGGCAGGTCAACCTGCCGCATTCGCTCGGGCTGCTGTACGAGCGCTTGACCCGCTATCTCGGCTTCCTGCACTCGTCCGACGAATACAAGGTGATGGCGCTCGCGTCGTACGGCAAGCCGGTGTTCGCCGACGAGATGCGCAAGCTGGTGCGGTATCGCGGCGAAGGGCGCTACGACGTGCTCGACGCGGATCTCGCGGCAATGTTCGGCCCGGCGCGCGAACGCGGCGGCCCGATCGAGCCGCATCACTACGACATCGCGCATGCGTTGCAACTGGTGCTCGAGGAGACGACGCTGCAGGCGGTCGACTGGCTCGCCGCCGAGACCGGCGAGCGCCAACTCGCGATGGCGGGCGGCGTCGCGCTGAATTGCGTGATGAACGCGAGGATTCGCGATCGCGGCCCGTTCGACGACGTGTGGGTGCAGCCGGCCGCCGGCGACGCGGGCACCGCACTCGGCGCCGCGCTGTGGACCGACTTCCGGATGCGCGGCGCGCGCGGCGACTGGCGGATGGATCACGCGTATCTCGGGCCGGCGTATGACGACGACGCGATCGAGGCGTTCCTGAAGGAAGCGCAGCTGCCGTACCGGCGGCTCGCCGACGTCGCCGCGCAGACGGCCGCGCTGCTCGCGGCGAATCGCGTGATCGGCTGGTTCCAGGGCCGCATGGAATTCGGGCCGCGCGCGCTCGGCGCACGGTCGATCCTCGCGTCGCCGATCGATCCGGACATGCAGCAGAAGCTGAACCGGATCAAGGATCGCGAGGATTTCCGGCCGGTCGCGCCGGTCGTGCTCGAGGACCGCGCGCATCACTGGTTCAGCGGCGGCCGGCGCACGCCGCTGCGCGCGCCGTTCATGCTGTTCGTGTACGACGTCGTGCCCGAACGCGCCGCGAAGATTCCGGCCGTGCGCCACATCGACGGCACCGCGCGCGTGCAGACCGTCGACGAAACCCAGCATCCGCTGCTGCATGCGTTGCTGACCGAGTTCGACGCGCTCACCGGCGTGCCGGTGCTCGTCAACACGTCGTTCAACACGCGCGGCGAACCGATCGTGTGCTCGCCGCGCGACGCGATCGAATGCTTCTGGACCTCGCCGCTCGATGCGCTCGTGATCGGCCCGTTCCTGCTGGAGAAGCCCAGATGAACATGCGCGACACGCACCTGCCGCCCGTGGTGTCGGTGGTCGTGCCGACCTACCGGCGGCCCGATCTGCTCGAACGCTGCCTCGACGCGCTGTGCGTGCAGGTGTTCGATCCGACCACCTACGAGATCGTCGTCGTGGACGACGATCCGGCCGGCAGTGCGCGCGCCGTCGTCGATGCATGCCGCGCGCGCGTGACCGACGTGCCGGTGATCCGCTACATGACCGCGCCCGACACGCAGGGGCCGGCCGGCGCGCGCAACGTCGGCTGGCGCAGCGCGGGCGGCGCGCTGATCGCATTCACCGACGACGACACGATTTCCGATCCGACCTGGCTGCGCCATGGCGCAGCCGCGCTGCTGGCCGAGCCGTCGGCGTCGGCCGCGGCCGGCCGGATCGACGTGCCGTTGCGGCCGCGCCCGACCGACTACGAACGCGACGCGGCGGGGCTCGCGCAGGCGGAATTCGCGACCGCGAACTGCTTCGTGCGGCGCGCGGCGCTCGAACGCATCGGCGGCTTCGACGAGCGCTTCACGCGTGCGTGGCGCGAGGACGCCGACCTGATGTTCGCGCTGCGCGAGCATGCGGGGCCGATCGTCGAGGCCGACGCCGCGCGCATCGTGCATCCGGTGCGTCCCGCGCGCTGGGGATCGAGCATCGGCGCGCAGTCGAAGGTGTATTTCGATGCGCTGTTGTACAAGAAGCATCGCACGACCTACCGGCGTCATATCCGGCCGACGCCGCCGTGGCATTACTACGCGGCCGTGCTCGCCGCGCTCGGCGCGATCGGCTGTTTCGCGGCAGGCTGGCCGGCGCCGGCCATCGTGTGCGCGGCGGTGTGGGCCGCGATTACCGTGGGGTTCTGCGCAAAACGGCTGCGCGGCACGCAGCTCACGGTGTCGCATGTGGCCGAGATGATCGTCACGTCCATCGCGATTCCGCCCGTGTCGCTGTACTGGCGCATGCGCGGCGCGCTTCACTTTCGGGTACTTTTCCTATGAAGCTCGATCCCGGCGTCGATTCCGACGGCCCGCGCGGCCCGAAGCGGATCGCGGTGTTCCGCGCGTTGCAGCTCGGCGACATGCTGTGCGCGGTGCCCGCGCTGCGCGCGCTGCGACGCGGCGAACCCGACGCGCGCATCACGTTGATCGGGCTGCCGTGGGCGCGCGAATTCGCGTCGCGCTTCTCGGACTACATCGACAGCTTCATTGCATTCCCCGGCGCACCGGGGCTCGGCGAACAGCCCGAACCCGACGCGGCCACGCGCGAGGCGTTCATCGCCGAATGCCGCTCGCGCGACTTCGATCTCGCGATCCAGCTGCACGGTAGCGGCGCGCACACGAACGCGATCGTCGCGTCGCTCGGCGCGACGCGCACGGCCGGCTTCGTGCCGGCCGACGGCGGCACGGCCGCGCTCGACTGCGCGCTCGTGTGGCGCGACGACGAACCCGAAGTGACGCGCTATCTGGCGCTCACGCGCAAGCTCGGCTACGCGGACTGGGGCGACTACCTCGAATTCCCGCTCGGCGGCCTCGACTACGCGCTGTGGCACGTGCTCTGCGACGAACACGCGCTCGACCCCGGCCGCTACGTGATCGTCCATCCCGGCGCGCGGATGGCGTCGCGACGCTGGCCGGTCGAACGCTTCGCGCAGGCCGCGCGGCAGCTCGCCGACGACGGCTGGCAGATCGTGCTGACCGGCACGCGCGCGGAACTGGCGCTGGCGAGCGCGTTCGCCGAGCACCTCGGGCGGCCGTGCGTAAACCTGTGCGGCCGCACGCCGCTCGGCGCGCTGGCCGCGCTGATCGCCCGCGCGCGGCTGCTGTTGTGCAACGACACGGGCGTATCGCACGTCGCGGCGGCGCTCGGCACGCCGAGCATCGTCGTCGCGTGCGGCAGCGATACGGCCCGCTGGGCGCCGCTCGACACCGAGCGTCATCATGTGCTCGCGAACTATCCGGCGTGCCGGCCGTGCATGTTCGATACGTGCCCGTACGGGCACGAGTGCGCGACGGCGATCGGCGTCGGCGACGTGATGGACCGGGCGGGCGAGCTGCTCGCGGAGGAGAGACGTCATGTCACGTAAGCGGTTGCGCGTGCTCACCTGGCACGTGCATGGCAACTACCTGTATTACCTGTCGCAGGCGCCGCACGATTTCTACATCGTGACGAAGCCGCAGCATCCGCCCGGCTATGCGGGCCGCGTCGGGCACCTGCCGTGGGGCGACAACGTGCACGAGGTGCCGGCCGAGTGCGTGCGCGACACAGCGTTCGACTGCGTGCTGTACCAGCATGTGAAGCATTACCAGCACGACCGCCTGCGGCTGCTGAGCGAAGCACAGCGCGCGCTGCCGACGCTGTTCGTCGAGCACGATCCGCCGCGCGAGCATCCGACCGACACGCTGCATCCGGTGCAGGACCCGAACGTGTTGCTGGTGCACGTGACGCCGTTCAACGCGCTGATGTGGGACAACGGCGTGACGCCGACGCGCGTGATCGAGCATGGCGTGCTGATGCCAGAAGGTGTCGAGTATCACGGCACGCTGCCGAAGGGCGTGGCCGTCGTGAACAACCTCGCGCGCCGCGGCCGGCGCCTCGGCGCGGACCTGTTCGAGGTCGTGCGGCACAGCGTGCCGATCGATCTGGTCGGGATGGGCTCGAGCGAGCTTGGCGGGATCGGCGAGGTGCCGAACCCGGCGCTGCCGCAGTTCCTGTCGCACTACCGGTTCTTCTTCAATCCGATCCGCTATACGAGCCTCGGGCTCGCGGTGATCGAGGCGATGATGGTCGGGCTGCCGATCGTCGCGCTCGCGACCACCGAGATGGCGCAACTCGTGAAGACCGGCAGCAACGGCGTGGCTGATACGCGGCCGGCCGTGCTGGTCGACGCGATGCGGATGCTGATTCGCGATCCGGAACTGGCGCGCGAGTGGGGCGCGGCGGCCAAACGCGACGCGTGCGAGCGATTCGGCATCGAGCGGTTCGCGCGCGACTGGGACGCCGCATTGCGCGACGTGACGGGGTGACGACGTGACGGCGGCGTGACCCGCCGCATTTACGGCATCGTCGCGGGCGGCGAAGTGGAGGCGCTGCCGCCGTTCGACGCGTTCGCGGCCGGCGGCGCGCTGCCGCTGACCGCATTGCGTTCGCTTTCGGGCAGCAGCGCGAGCCGGTTGTACAGCGTTTTCAGGCTGATGCCGAGCGCCTTCGCGGTGCGCGGCTTGTCGCCGTTGAAATGCCGCAGCGACGCGACGATGAAGCGCTGCTGCGTATGCGCGAGCGTCGTGCCGATATGCAGCGTCATCGCGTTGTGACGCACTTCCTCGCGCGGCGGCGGGCGGCGCGGCAACTGCAGCTCGATCTGCTCGTCGGCGAGGATGAACGCGCGCTCCAGCGTATTGCGCAGTTCGCGCACGTTGCCGGGCCACGTGTACGCGCGCAGCGCCTTCATCGCCTGTGTCGACAGCCGCTTCCTGGTGCGGTGCCGCGCGTTCAGCCGTTCGACGATCTGCAGTGCGATGTCGCCGACGTCGTCCTCGCGCTGCCGGAGCGCAGGCATGTGCAGCGCGATCGGCGCGATCCGGTAGAACAGGTCTTCGCGCAGCGCGCCGCTGCGCAATGCCTCGACCGGATCGTGATGGGTGGCCGCGACGATCCGCACGTCGAGCGGAATCGCCTCGTGGCCGCCCACGCGCACGATCGTGTTGGTTTCGAGCGTGCGCAGCAGCTTGACCTGCAATTCGAGCGGCATCTCGGCGATCTCGTCGAGAAACAGCGTGCCGCCGCGCGCGGCCTCGAACATGCCCACATGTTGTGCAACGGCACCCGTGAAGCTGCCTTTTTCGTGACCGAACAACTGCGACTCCGCGATGTCCTTCGGAATCGCGCCGCAATTGACGGGCACGAACGGCCCGCGCCGGCGCGGGCTCATGTCGTGAATGAGCCGGGCGACGATGTCCTTGCCGGCCCCGCTTTCGCCGACCACCAGCACACTCACGCGGGTGGCGGCGACGCGCGACACTTTCAGCAGCAGATCCTGAATTGTTCGCGAACGGCCGAACAGTCGCGTGCCGTCATCGTCGGATTTCGACATGGAGTAATAACCGGGTTGGGAAGTTTTGACCGAATGTGTCGGGACCAGGTAAAAAAGGACGTGGCACACGTCGCTTTTCACGTACTCAGAATACCTTTTATACCGATTCGACGACATTGAATCTGGCAATGCGATTTACGACGACAGATAGATTTATTCGATGAGCGGCGAATGCGCGACGTCGTTCTTCTATACTGCTAAGCACTCGTTTTCAGTGCAGGACAGCCTATCTGCCCGTTCGTGTGCAGCGTCGAAGATGATGACGCGCATGACGCTGCACGTGCCGCGGTGCCGGCCGATGCACGCGCCGGGCCGCATTACAAGGAGCCTTGATGCCTTACGTCCTGATCGTCGAAGACGACGCCGATACGCGAACGATGCTCGCCACGCTCGCACGCACGCAGCAATTGACGTGCGATACGGCCGCGACGCTTGAAGAAGCGCGCACGCTCGTCTCGACGCATACCCCCGATCTCGTGCTGTGCGACCTCGTGCTGCCCGACGGCAACGGGATGGATCTGTTCGACGCATTGCCCAAGCGCGCACATTGCGAAATAGTATTGACCACCGGCCACGCGAGCCTCGAAACCGCGATCGACGCATTGCGCCGCGGCGCGACCGATTACCTGGTGAAGCCGCTCAACATGCAGCGGCTGAACAGCATCTTCGCGCGCGTGCCGCGCACGACCGCGCTGCACGAGGAAATCGCCGAGTTGCGCTCGGAATTGCAGCGCCTCGGCCGTTTCGGCCGCATGCTCGGCGGCTCGCCCGCGATGCAGGCCGTGTACGACGCGATCGGCCGAGTCGCGCGCACCGAAGCGTCGGTGCTGCTCACCGGCGAGTCGGGCACCGGCAAGGAACTTGCCGCGCAGACGGTGCACGACTTGAGCCTGCGCCGCCGCGGCCCGTTCCTCGCGGTGAACTGCGGCGCGATCGCCGCGAATCTCGTCGAGAGCGAGATGTTCGGTCACGACCGCGGCAGCTTCACCGGCGCGGAACGTCAGCACAAGGGCTTCTTCGAACGCGCGGACGGCGGCACGCTGTTTCTCGACGAAATCACCGAGATGCCGCTCGAATCGCAGGTCAAGCTGCTGCGCGTGCTGGAGACCGGGCGCGTCACGCGGCTCGGCTCGACGCGCGAGATCGACGTCGACGTGCGCATCGTCGCCGCGACCAATCGCGACCCGGAAGCCGCGATGGCGGACGGCAAGCTGCGGCCCGACCTGTTCCACCGGATCAACGTGTTCCCGATTCCGCTGCCGTCGCTGCGCGAACGCGGCGACGATATCCCGATGCTCGCCGACGCGTTCCTGCAGCGCTACAACGAAGAGAGCGGCCGCAACCTGCGCTTCTCGCCGGCCGCCCGCGAAGCGCTGAAGACCTACGAATGGCCCGGCAACGTGCGCGAGCTGCGCAACTTCGTGCAGCGCGCGAGCATCTTCACCGACGCCGACGTGATCGACACATTGCCGCCGCCGATCATGGACGAGCTGTCCAGCATGGTCGATTCGCATGAAGATCGCGTGACGGTGCCGTTCGGCACGCCGCTCGAGGAAGTCGACCGCAAGCTGATCCTCGGCACGATCGCGCAATGCGGCGGCGTGAAGGCGCAAGCGGCCGAGGTGCTCGACGTCAGCCTGAAGACGATCTACAACCGGCTCGCGCAACTGGAAGACGAAGCGGAGAAGCCGGATTCCTGATGCCGCTACGACCGCGCTCATGTTTCCGTTCCGGCCTCGCGGCGCGTATCGCGCTCGAGGCGGCGGCGCATGCGTTCGACGTGCGGCGGGATCGTGCGTCGTTCGCGCAGGATCCACGGCAGGCCGGCGAACGTGCGTACGATCGCGCGTTCGCGGCGCAGCAGCGGCAGCATGCGCAGGGTATGCCGCCACGCGGCCGTGGCCGGCCACCTGAGCCACGCGGTCCACACCGCGTTGCGGGCAGCGGTGCGCGCGCGCGTGGGCCGGTCGCGCTGCAGCGACGGGTAGTGATGGACGGTCAGGCGCGGTGCATACACGAGCCAGTGCCCCGCGCGATACAGGTCGAGCGCGAGCAGCGCTTCCTCGCCGCCGAGGAAGTAGTGCGGATGGTAGCCGCCCGCGCGCATGAACGCGTCGCGCCGGAACGCGGTCGCGCCGGCCAGCAGCCCGAGGATCGGCCGGCCCGGCAGCGCGACGGGCGCGTCGAGCGGGCTGTCGGCCATCAGCCGGCAGGTCGGGTCCTCGCGTTCGTCGGGGCCGACCAGCACGCGCGCGGTGACGGCCGCGACGTGCGGATACGCGTCGAGCAGGTTCGCGGCTTCGGCGATCGAGCCGGGCGCCCACCACGTGTCGTCGTCGCAGAACGCAACGTGGCGCGTGCGGGCGACGGCGACGCCGAGGTTGCGGCCGGCCGCGCCCAAGTTGCCCGGCGCATGCACCAGCGCGACATGCGGAAAGCGGTCGCGGATCAGCGTGGCCGTGTCGGCGTCCGCCGCGTTGTCGACGACGACGATCGCCGGCCGGTCGGGCAGCACGGACAGGTGTTCGAGCGTGCGCGCGAGTTCGGCGGCGCGCCGGCAGGTCAGCACGATCGCGGTCACGCGCGGCTCGCCCGGCGGCAGCGCGACGCGCGCGGGCGTTACGCGGACGTGACGTCGCATTCGAGCCGCCAGATCGTTTCGGGTTCGCGGAGAGCGGCACGCATATGAGGTTCCAGCAGCGTTACCTGGCTCGCGTACGCATCGACGGCGGCGGCTTTCGCGGCGACGCTGTTCGTGTCGCCGGCGGCCGGCGCCGCGACCGGATGCGCGGTCCAGCCGCGCTCGCGCCATTCGATCACGCGCCTGGCCATCAGTCCGTCGATGCGGCGATACGGCACGTCCTCGTAGAAGCGCCAGACGTGCGACGGATCGTCGGTGCGCAACAGCGACAGCATGGCTTCCTGCACCTGCAGATGATCGCGGTGGAACAGGCCGGCCGGCGCGAGCACGCCGAAGCCCGGGTGCGCGTCGATTGCCTCTGCCACGCGTGTCGCGATCGCGGTCGACGTAGTCGGTACGCCGTACTGATCGTCGAGGAAATCGAGCCACACGGGGCGGGCGTCGAGCAGCGCGAGCGCGCGGCGATCTTCGTCGCGGCGCGCGCGCACTGCCTCGTCGGCGTGGCGGAAGCCCGCGCGCTGATCCCACGGGGGCGCGGGCGTGCCGTGCGGCGGGATGCCCGCGAACACGGTGACGACGATCGAGCCGGGCGCCTGCGCGAGCAGTTGCCCGCAACTGAAGACGGCATCGTCGAGATGCGGCGAGACGACGAGCCAGCGTGTCGGGTCGGGCATGGCGTGAAGTTCTCCATCGTGAGCGGCCGGGCCGCCGGTTCCGATCGGCCAGCATGCGTCGTGCCCGCGAGCGGCGCCCACGCCGGCCGCTGTCGAGTGTCCCCGCAGGAGCGTGTCCAATGACCGAAATTGCACGGCCGCAGGCCGGAAATTACGCAACGGCCGTGATGCTGGTCGCGATCGCGACCGTGTTGCAGACGCTCGCGATCCGGTTCGGCGGCGTGAATCTGCCATTCGTGCTGTATTACCCGCTGCTCGCCGGCGCCGCGTGGGCGACGTCGTTCGTGTTCGGTATCGTGTCGACGGTGGTCAGCGGGCTGCTCGTCTGGACGCTGTTCCTGTCCGATCCTGCCGCCTATACGACGCCGCTGCCCGACCGGCTCGTGCAGCTCGGCACGTTCATCCTGATCGGCGCGCTGGTGTGCGCGGTCGCGTCGCTGCTGCATCACACGCGGCTGACGAACGATCGCGCGCGCCGACGCGAGGCGGCCGCGCGCCGGCAGTTCGAGGCCGTGCTGCGCGCCTTGCCGCACGGCGTGATCGCGACCGACCCGAACGGGCGGCTCACCTATCTCAACGCGGCCGCGGCCGAACTCGTCGGCTGCCGGCCGGACGAGGCGGTGGGGCGGCCGGTGCGCGACGTGCTGCGGATCGTCGATCACGAAGGCCGCCGCGTGCCGACCACGCCGCTCGACCATGCGCTCGGCGGCGCCGAGGCGACGTCCGACCGGCACTGGCTGCAGGCAGGCAGCGGCGAGCCGGTGCCGATCGTCGCGGTCGCGTCGCCGATCGGCGATGCGGAAGGCAACCTGGACGGCGCGGTGCTGCTGTTGCGCGATGCCGGCGCGGACCGCGCGCGCATCGATGCGTCGCGGCTCCAGCATGCGGTCGTCGAGGCGTCGCCGGACGCGATCGTCGGGATCGACGCCAGCGGCCGCATCGCGAGCTGGAACGCGGCTGCGCAGCGGCTCTTCGGCTACGACGAGGCCGACGCGCGCGGCCGCAGGTTCGACACGCTGATCGCGCGGCGCTGGCTGCGGCTCAATCCGCTCGCCGACGCGTTCGACGCGATGCACGAGCCGGTCGGCCCGCTCGAACTGTTGTGCGTGCGGCGCGACGGTCGGCGCTTTCGGGCGACGGTATCGGCGTGCCCGGTGCAGGGCGAGGCGCGGGCGTGCGTCGCGCTGTCCCTGACGCTGCACGAAACCGGCGCGCAGCGTCGCCGCGACCTGCGGGCGCAGCGCTCGCTGCAGGGCGCGCGCGATGCACGCGATCAGGCCGACACGTCGAACCGGCTGAAGGACGAGCTGCTGGCCACCGTGTCGCATGAATTGCGCACGCCGCTGAACGTGATCTACGGATGGATCGAGGTGCTGCGCAATACGGGCGATCACGCGTTGCAGCATCAGGCGATCGACGCGATCGACCGCAGCGCGCGTTCGCTCACGCGAATGGTCGGCGACATCCTCGATGCGTCGTCGCTCGCGACCGGCAAGCTGCGGCTCGACGCGACGCCGGTCGACGTCGTGCGGTTGTTCTCCGATCAGGTCGGCACGTTCCAGACCGCCGCCTCGTCGGCCGGCATCCTGCTCGAATTCGACTGCGCCGCGTCCGCGTGCATCGTGTCGGGCGACGCCGAGCGGTTGCGGCAGATGCTGTCGAACCTCATCTCGAATGCGCTGAAATTCACGCCGGGCGGCGGCAGCGTGACGGTCGGCCTCGCACGCGACGGCGGGCACGCGGTGTTGACCGTCGCCGATACGGGGCAGGGCATCGCGACGGAGTTCACGCCGTACGTGTTCGACATGTTCCGCCGCGCGGACGATTCGCCCGCGTCGCCGCGGCGCGGGCTCGGTCTCGGCCTGTCGATCGTGCGACATATCGCGCAACTGCACGGTGGCAGCGTGACCGTCGCGAGTGCGGGCCGCGATCGCGGCACGACGTTCACGGTGACGCTGCCGGCCGGCTGGCAGCCGGGCGGCGCGATGGCGTGGAGCATCGTGCAGGCGGGCGGCCAGCGCGAGGCGCTCGTGCTCGATACGCAGCGCATCCTGATCGTCGACGACGACGCGACCACGCGGGCCAGTCTCACCGCCGCGCTGACCACGTTCGGGGCGGCGGTCGCGATCGCGTCGTCGGGCCGCGAGGCGCTCGCGATGGTGGCCGACATGCGGCCGACGGTCGTGCTGTCCGACCTCGCGATGCCCGACGGCGACGGCTTCTGGCTGCTGGAGGCCTTGCGGCGCGGCACGACGAACGGCGACAGCAGCCCGCTCGACGTGCGCGTGCTGGCCGTCACCGCGCACGCGGGCCTCGCCGACGAACGCCGCGCGCTGGAGGCCGGCTTCGACGGCTACCTGTGCAAGCCGGTCGACGTGCGCGAACTGGCCCACAAGATCGCGCACGTGACGAAGCGCGACGGCTGACGCGCGTCGCGTCTCGGTTGCTTCGGCCGCGTCAGCCGCGTCACGTCGTCGGCGCCGGCCGGTTCTGCGTATGGACCTGGGCGAGCAGATGCGACGCGATGCGCGTGCTGCGCACGAGATCGCCGGGCGTGTGGTGCGTGACCTGGCGCTGAATGAAGTAGCGCGCGGTGTGCGCGAGCCCGTTCGCGAACGTCGTCGTCGCGCGCCAGCCGAGCCGCTTCTGCGCGGCGGCCAGATTTGGCCGCCGCTGGCGCGGATCGTCGGACGGCAGCGGCCGGAATTCGATCGGCACGTTGGCGCCGACGATCCGCACGACTTCCCGCGCGACGTCGATCATCGCGATCTCCACGTCGCTGCCGAGATTGACCGGCTCGCTCGCATCGCCCGGTTCATCCATCAGCCGGATCAACGCATCGACCATGTCGTCGACGTAGCAGAACGAGCGCGTCTGCTTGCCGTCGCCGTAGACGGTCAACGGCTGTTCCGCGAGCGCCTGCGTGACGAAGTTCGATACCACGCGCCCGTCGGCCGGGTGCATGCGCGGGCCGTACGTGTTGAAGATCCGCGCGATCCGCACGTCGATTCCGTACTGGCGGTGATAGTCCGCGAACAGGGTTTCCGCGCAGCGCTTGCCTTCGTCGTAGCACGCGCGGATGCCGGTCGGGTTGACGCGGCCGCAATAGTGCTCGTCCTGCGGATGCACGTCGGGGTCGCCGTACACCTCGCTCGTCGATGCCTGCAGAATGCGCGCCTTCACGCGTTTCGCGAGGCCGAGCAGGTTGATCGCGCCGTGCACGCTGGTCTTGGTCGTCTGCACGGGGTCGCGCTGGTAGTGAACGGGCGACGCCGGGCACGCGAGGTTGTAGATTTCATCGACTTCGACGTAGAGCGGAAACGTCACGTCGTGCCGCATCAGCTCGAAATTCGGCGCATCGAGCAGGTGCGCGATGTTGTCCTTCGTGCCCGTGTAGAAATTGTCGACGCACAGCACGTCGTGGCCGGCCGTCACGAGGCGTTCGCACAGATGCGAACCGAGAAAGCCGGCGCCGCCGGTGACGAGGACGCGTTTTCGGTCGTAGCCCTTCATTACGTATTCTCCTTGCGGTGTGCGAGCACGCCTCGCGTGGTGGCGACCGGCGTGCGCCGGCCGGTGCCGGCCGACGTGCCGGCGCGCTGCGCGTGGGCGACGTCGCGGTAGATGTCGACGAGCCGGTCGGCCACGCCTTGCCAGGTGTAGAAGCGATGGGCGCGCAGGTAGCCGGCGCGGCCGAGCGCCGCGCACAGGTCCGGTTGCGCGCGCAGTTGCACGAGGCGCGCGGCCAGCGCGGCCGGGTCGCGCGGCGGCACGAGATAGCCGGTCGTGCCGTCGTCGACCGTCGTGCGGATGCCGCCGACGTCGCTGCCGATCACCGGCGCCGCGCACGCCATCGCCTCGACCGGCGTGATGCCGAACGGCTCGTACCACGGCGTCGTCACGAACACGTCGGCCGCGCTGTAGTACAGGTGCAGCGCGTCGCGATCGCGCCGGCCGACGAAGGTCACGCGGTTCGCGATCCCGAGTTCGTGCGCGAATGCCGCGAGCCGCGCGAGTTCCGGGTCGCGCGCGGGGTCGGGCGTCGGCTGGCTGCCGCCGACCACGTACAGGTGCGTCGGCCGCTGCGGGTCGCGCGGCATGCGTGCGAGCGCGTCGATCACGGTGTCGATGCCCTTGCGCGGCACGAGGCGCCCCAGTTGAAGTACGACGAATGCGTCCTGCGGCCAGCCCAGCCGCGCGCGTGCATCGACGCGCGGCACCGGCCGGAATTCCCGTGCATCGAAGCCGCACGGCACGATCTCGATGCGCGCGGTGTCGGCGCGGTAATGCGTCGTCAGGTCGAGCGCATCCTGCGGGCATTCGGCGATCAGGCGGTCCGAGCGGCGCGCGAGCGTGTCCTCGATCGTGAAGCGCGCGTCGGGAAAGCCGTCGGCCGTGCCCTGGTGCAGCCGCCGCACGCGGCCGAGCGCATGGAACGTCGTGACGAGCGGGATGCCGAGCGCTTTCTTCACGCGCAGCGCCGCGTCGCCGGACATGAAGAAGTTCGCGTGCATCACGTCGACCGGATCGGGCTCGCGCCGCATGCGCGCGATCATGTACTGCGCGAAGGAGCCCATGTACGGCAGCAGCTGCTCCTTGGGCACGTCGGTCGGCGGGCCGGCCGGCACGTGGATCACGCGCATGCGCGGGCCGATCGACACGACTTCCGGCAAATGCGGATTGTCGCAGCGCGTGTAGACGTCGACGTCGAGGCCGCGCTCCGCGAGCTGCTTCGCGACGTTCGCGACATAGATGTTCTGACCACCGGCATCGACGCCGCCGATCACCCCCAGCGGCGACGCATGTTCACTGATCAACGCAATTCTTTGCATGGTATTGCTCCCGGTATCGGGGCCGCGCACACGGGCCACCCTTGTCGGTCGCTCGGCAATCGGCATGCCCGCCGGATTGCGGGGAAAACCGCTTCCCGGTGTGCCGAAAAAATTACAACGCGTTGGATGAAAGGGCGTCTGATCGCGGTGGCGCGCTGGCATCCGGCGCACGCGGCGCGGCACGCGACTTGCGCGCCTCCCGTTCACCTGCCGGCGTGTCCGGCTTGACGAAAAGGAGGTCACGATGAAGGTATCCCCGCTGCAAGCCCGCCCCCCGCGAATCCGCCGTCAACGCGCGCTGCGCACCGGCATGGCGGTCGCGATCGCCGCGGCCGCCGCGTGCATGGTCGTCGCGCCGAACGCGGTCGCCGCCGGCGACGACGGCGCCGCATCGTCGTCGACGTCGTCGTCGCATTCGAGCACCGGCACGAAGATCCGCGACGCGACGATCACGACCAAGGCGAAGGCCGAACTCGTCGGCACCAGCGGCCTGTCGGCCGGCGACATCCACGTGAAGACGCGGCACGGCACCGTGACACTCACCGGCAGCGTGCCCGACGAACAGCAGCGCACGCAGGCCGTCAGCGTCGTGAAGCAGGTCGACGGCGTGCAGGGCGTGCGCGACCAGTTGACCATCCGGCCCAAATAACCGCGACGCGACCGTAACAGGAGTCCAGCGATGAACTGCATGCTCAAACCGGTCGGCGAACAGACGATCGTGATTACCGGCGCGACGAGCGGCATCGGGCTCGTCACCGCGCGCAAGGCGGCACGGCGCGGCGCGAAGCTCGTGCTGTTCGCGCGCAACGAGGAAGCGTTGAACACGCTGTGCGAGGAAATCCGCCAGCACGGCGGCCTCGCGGTGCCGGTCGCCGGCGACGTCGGCAACGTCGAGGATCTGCAGCGCGCGGCCGCGGCGGCGGCCGACACGTACGGCGGCTTCGACACCTGGATCAACAACGCCGGCGTGTCGATCTTCGGCACGGCGGCCCAGGTGCCGCTCGAGGATCAGCGCCGGCTGTTCGACACCAACTACTGGGGCGTCGTGCACGGCTCGCTCGTCGCGGCCGACCATTTCCGGCGCAAGAGCGATTTCCACGGCGGCGCGATCATCAACATGGGCAGCGAGGCGTCCGACGCGCCGGTGCCGCTGCAAAGCGCGTATGTCGCATCGAAGCACGCGGTGAAGGGTTTCACCGATTCGCTGCGGCTCGAGATGGAAGCCGATCATCTGCCGGTGTCCGTCACGCTGATCAAGCCGGCCGCGATCGACACGATGTTCGTGATGCACGCGAAGAACTACATGAACGTCGAGGCGAAGCTGCCGCCGCCGATCTACGACCCCGATCTGGTGGCCGACGCGATCCTGTTCGCGGCCGCGCATCCGCGCCGCACGCTGTTCGTCGGCGGCGCCGCCAAGTTGACGTCGGCGAGCGCGTACCACGCGCCGCGCCTGTTCGATCGCCTCGCGGCCACGCTGTTCTCGCGCGGCCAGCGCACGGTACGCCCCGCGCGGCCGCGCGACGACAACGCGCTGTACGACTCGCGCCACGCGCTGCACGAGCGCGAAGGCATGGAAGGGCCCGTGCTGCGCAGCTGTGCGTACAACTCGGTGGTGCAGCGGCCGAAGGTTGCCGGCGCGGTCGCGCTCGGCGCGGCGGCGCTGGTGTTTGCCGCGTTCGCACGCGCGCGCCGGCAGTCCGCGTGATTTCGTTCATTTTCCAAGGAGGCTTTCATGACATCCCGACAACATACGGGCCACGAATACAGCCACTCGCGCGCGCACGAAGGCGAGCGCACGCAGCAGGACCACGACAAGGGCGGCCATCAGACGGGCCACGGCAAGCCGCCGAGCCCGGTCGACGTGCAGAAGGCGCTGAAGGGAATGGACTACCCGGCGAGCAAGTCGGACGTCGTGCAGTGCGCGGAACGCTCGCATGCGGACCCGGCGGTGCTCGACATGCTGCGCAAGATTCCCGAGCGCGAGTACGACACGCCGGCATCGGTATCGAAGGAACTCGGGCGGCTGATGTGAGCGTCGCCCCGTCGCGCCGCGTGCTTGTGCGCGCGGCGCATCCATCACGAGGAGCACGACCATGGCGATGATCGTCGCAGGCCGTTTCACGACGTTCGATGAAGCGGAAGGTGGGGCGCGTCACCTCTACGAGCGCGCGTTCGGGCCGGACGACGTGTCGATCTTCTTCCTGAACCCCGGCGGCCAGCACGCACGCTTCCCGATCGGCGGCGACGTGTATGCCGACACGGCGGCGAAGCCCGGCGGGCGCGGCGCGATGGTCGGCGCGATCCGCGGGCTGCTGATCGGCGTCGTCGTCGGGCTGATCGCTTATGCGCTCGGCCTGCACTACTGGTTCGTGCCGGCCGCCGCCGCGCTGGCCGGCGCCTATCTCGGCGCATTCGGCGGCGCGCTCGGCCGCATGCGCGGCGAGCAGGCCGAAGGCAAGGGCACGCTCGCGCAGAGCGAGACCGGCGTGATCCTCGCCGCGCGCGTGACGCCCGATACCGCGACCGCCGCCGAAGACGTGCTGCGCGCGACCGGCGCGAAGTCGATCGAGCGCGTCGAAGGCGACTGGCAGGACGGCGAATGGCGCGATTTCGATCCGGTGCGCCGGCCCGACGAAGCCCCGTCCGGCGGCCCGCGCTGACCACGCCTTTTTCCAAGTGCTTGCAACGCCAACCGTAAAAACACGGCCGCCGTGCGCGGGCCGGCGTGCGCCGCGCGCGGCACGCCGTTTGCGCAGCATCGGCGGCACCCGTTCAAGGAGGAACCCATGACCACCGCACAGACTCCCCCGCCGCAGAAACAGACGCAGCAGCCGGGCATGGAGCGCGACATGCATCCGAAGCCGCGCGACGAGGCGGCCGACTACGTCGGCAGCGGCAAACTCGCCGGCAAGGTCGCGCTGGTGACGGGCGGCGACAGCGGGATCGGCCGCGCCGTGGCGGTCGGTTTCGCGAAGGAGGGCGCGGACGTCGCGATCGTCTACCTGGAGGAATCCGACGACGCCGCGCACACGAAGCAACTGATCGAGCAGGCCGGCCGGCGCTGCGAGGCGATCGCGTGCGACGTCGGCGATCGCCGGCAGGCGCGCGACGCGGTCGCCCGCACGGTCGAGCGGCTCGGCCGGCTCGACGTGCTCGTGAACAACGCGGGCGAGCAGCATCCGCAGCCGGGCATCGAGGACGTGTCCGAGGAACAGCTCGAACGCACGTTCCGCACCAACGTATACGGGATGTTCTTCTGCACGCAGGCCGCGCTGCCGCACATGAAGGAAGGCGGCCGCATCGTCAACACGGCGTCGGTCACCGCGTATCACGGCAGCCCGAAACTGCCCGACTACTCGGCGACCAAGGGCGCGATCGTCGCGTTCACGCGTTCGCTGTCGATCGAGCTGGCCGAACGCGACATCCGCGTGAATGCGGTCGCGCCGGGGCCGATCTGGACGCCGCTGATTCCGTCGACGTTCACGCCCGAGCAGGTCGCGAAATTCGGCTCGAACGTGCCGCTCAAGCGGCCGGGCCAGCCGGACGAACTGATCGACTGCTACGTGCTGCTCGCGTCGGACGGCGCGAGCTACATGACCGGGCAGACGCTGCATCCGAACGGCGGCTCGATCGTCGGCGGCTGATGGCCGTTTCCACGCAAGCACCAGGAGAAAGCAGATGAGACAACCCAACTGGACGATCGCGGCGCTCGCCGCCGGCGTGCTCGCCGTGTCGGGGCTCGCCCGCGCGCAGATGCCGAGCGAGCCGCCCGCGTCGAATGCGCATGTGCCGGGCGGCGTGATCAACCCGTCGTCGGGCGCCGGCGCCGCCGGGGACCCCGGCATCGCGAAAGCGCCGAAGGGCACCGACGCGGAGTTCGTCGACAAGGCCGCGATGGCCGGCAAGGCCGAAGTGCAGGCAAGCCAGCTCGCGCTGAAGCAGGCGCAGTCGGCGGACGTCCGGGCGTTCGCGAAACGGATGGTCGCGGATCACGGCAAGGCGAACGCGAAGCTCAACGAAATCGCCGCGCGCAAGGGTATCAAGCCGCAGGTCGAACAGATTTCCGACCCTGACGTGGAGGCGCTGCGCGGCAAGAGCGGGCACGACTTCGACGCCGCGTATCTCGCGGCGGCCGGCCCCGACGCGCACCAGAAGGCGGTCGCGTTGTTCGAAGACGAAGCGCGCGACGGCAAGGACGCGCAGCTGCGCGCGTTCGCGAAATCCACGCTGCCGACGCTCAAGCATCACCTGAGCATGGCGCAGACGGTCGCACGCAAGGTGGGCACGCAATAACGCGTGCCCGGTTCCACCCCTGGGCCGCCCAGGCGGCCCGCTTTTTCGGAGAAGCAGTCATGGCCCAACGGCAATCGAAGCACGAAGGTATCCTCGAACTGCTCTGCCAGGCATACGAGACCGAGCTTGGCGGCGCGCAGATCTACGAGGCCGCGCTCCAGTGCGCGACCGACGAGGACCTCCATAAGGAATGGGAGAAGTATCATCGCGAGACGCTGCATCACCAGGAGGTGCTGCGCAAGGTATTCGAAACACTGGGCCTCGATCCCGATGCGCAGTCGCCGGGGCGCGCCGCGGTGGCGGCGACCGGCAAGTCGCTCGTGCAGGTGATCCAGCAGGCGAAGAAGCAGGCCGACCCGGCGGTCGCGCAGGTGGTCGCGGCCGAGTGCGTGGTGCTGGCCGAAACCAAGGACCACCTGAACTGGGAGCTGATCGGCTACGCGGCTGATCAACTGCCCGACAGCGATGCCGCGAAGGCGCTGAAGGCCGCGCACGACGAGGTCGAGGCCGACGAGGACCATCACCTGTATCACACGCGGGGCTGGGCGCGCGAGATGTGGATCGAGTCGATGGGCTTCAAGGCGGTGCTGCCGCCGCCGGAGGAAGTGAAGAAGGTGGAGTCCGCGGCCGACGCGGCACGTGCCGAGCGCTCGCGCGGCAAGATGATGTAACACCCGGGCGGGCGTGCCGCGCGCGGCGCGGCCGCCCGCTTGCCGGTCCATCAGGTCGCGTACGCAACCTTCCGCACGCTCCTGCTTCAATCCCTCACGTCAGTACATCGACGATCATCGTCACTACCGACACGGCCATCAGCGCGACCGCCAGCCAGCCGAACACTTTCGATACCGGCCCGCTACCGGGCTGGCCTGCCGCATCGCGCTGTTGCGACAGCAGCATCACCAGCACGAGCATCGGCACCGCCGCGACGCCGTTGAGCACGGCGCTCCAGTACAACGCGCGGATCGGGTCGATCGGGCTGAAGCAGATCGCGATGCCGACGATCACGCACAGCGCCAGCACCGTGTAGAACGCGGGCGCGCGCCGCACGGGCTCGTTCAGCCCTTCGCGAAACCGCCACGCTTCCGCGCAACCGTAGGCGGCGCTGCCCGCGAACGCGGGAATCGCGAGCAGCCCGCAGCCGACGATGCCGAACGCGAACACCAGGAACGCGGCTTCGCCGGCGATCGGCCGCAACGCCTCGGCGGCCTGCGCGGTGCTGCCGATGTCGTGGCGGCCGTGCGCGAAGAACACGGCCGCGCCGATCACCATGATGCAGAACGACACCGCGTTGGTGACGATCATGCCGGTCCACGTGTCGAACGTGATGCGCTGTTCGGTCTCGCGGCGCGAGTTGCGTTCGCCGTTCTGTTGCTCGGCCGTGGTTTCCTCGACTTCGAGCGCGGCCTGCCACACGAACAGGTACGGGCTCAGCGTCGTGCCGAGCACGGCGACCGCGGTGGTCGCATAGTCGTGCCTGAAGGCGATGTGCGGCAGCACGATCGCGTGCAGCAGGTCGCCCCAGTCGACGTGCACGAAGCCGAGTTCGAGCACGTACGCGATCAGGCCGAGCGTCATCCATTTGATCCAGCGTGCATAGCGTTCGTACGACAGCATCACCTGCAACGCGAGCGATGCGATTCCGTAGAGCGGCGCATACCAGTAGCTGCGGCCGCCGACGACGAGCGCCGTCGCGTCGCCCATCGCCGCGAGATCGGCGCCCACGTTCACGACGTTGACGATCACGACCATCACGATCAGCATCTTCGCGACGCGCTCGGAATAGTGCTGACGGATGCCGGCCACGAGCCCTTCGCGATTGCGGCGCCCGATGAACGCCGACGCGAGCTGCACGGCGACCATCATCGGCAGCGTGACGACGATCATCCACAGCATGTTGAAACCGAACTGGCTGCCGGCCTGCGCGTAGACGGCGACGTTGCTCGGATCGGCATCCGACGCGCCCGCGAGCAGGCCGGGGCCGAGCCGCCGATACCACGGTTTCGCGGCGGCCGGCGGCGCCTCGGCCGCCGGCTGCGCGTCTTCGTCGAGTCCGCTCATCCGGCATCCCCGTGCGCCGGGCGCCCGCCGCCGTGGCGCCGCTCGCGGGCGAGGCGCGACGCGGTGCGCAACGCGTCGACCAGCGTGCGGTATGCATGCTCGCGGGAATCG
This sequence comes from Burkholderia sp. E168m15, assembly GCF_016586105.1. Taxonomy (NCBI): domain Bacteria; kingdom Pseudomonadati; phylum Pseudomonadota; class Betaproteobacteria; order Burkholderiales; family Burkholderiaceae; genus Burkholderia; species Burkholderia sp. E168m15. Next base: position 7,417 of record NZ_BCPO01000214.1, on the reverse strand, counting down.
GCGCCGCGCGTGCGCAGCACGTACGAAGGGTGATAGGTCGCGACGACGAGCCGGCCGTCCTCGGTGCGCACCGGGGCGCGCGTGCGCTCCAGCGTCGCGTCGTTGTCCTGCAGCACCGCGCGCAGCGCCGTCGCGCCGAGCGCGACCACCACACGCGGCTGGACGGCTTCCAGTTCGCGTTCGAGCCAGTAATGGCATGCCGCCACTTCACGCTGCGCGGGTGTCTTGTGCAGCCGGCGCTTGCCGCGCGGTTCCCATTTGAAGTGCTTGACCGCGTTCGTCAGGTAGACGTGCGCGCGTTCGATCCCGGCTTCGTCGAGCGCGCGATCGAGCATGCGGCCGGCCGCGCCGACGAACGGCAGGCCTGCACGGTCCTCCTGGTCGCCCGGCTGCTCGCCGACCAGCATGATCGGCGCGTCGACGGGCCCGGCGCCCGGCACCGGCTGCGTCGCGTGTTCCCACAGCGCGCAGCGGCGGCACGCGTCGAGCGTGGCCGGGGCATCGTCGTCGGGCGTCGTCGTCGGTGCCTGGCGGTCGAGCGTTTTGCGCGTCATGCGGCATCTCCGGCGCAGGCCGAACGGACGGTACGCCGCCGTCGCGCGGAACATGTCGGCGCTCGGGTTGTCGCACGCGCAGAGGGAAGCACACCGGACGAGCGAAGCCGCATCGTGCGCATGAAAGACTCCTGTGTCGACGATGCGAGCAAGGCAGCAACCGGCATGCCGCGTGCAGCCGGCATGGGCGCGCGCCTTGCGTGGCAAGCCGGTCCAACGACAGGAGAAGCACGATGCAACTCGAACCCGGCGACGATCCGGCCGCCGACGACGTGCTGCTGTGGCGTGCGCCCGACAGCGTGCCGCGCCGTCCGCGCCGCGTGCTCGTCGTCGACGACTATCGCGATGCGGCCGATGCGCTGCGCCTGCTGCTCGAGGCGCGCGGCTTCGAGTGCCGGGTCGCCGACGATCCGTTCGCCGTGTGCGACGTCGCGCGCGACTGGCAGCCGTTCGCGGTGGTGCTCGACATCGCGATGCCGGGCCTCGACGGGCTGCAGCTCGCGGCGCGGCTGCGGCGCGATCCGCAAACGTCGGACATGCTGCTGATCGCGTGCAGCGGGCTTGCGTCGCGGCGCGATTGCGAACGGGCGAAGGAAGCCGGCTTCGACGCGCACTGCGCGAAGCCGCTGACGCCGCACCGGCTGCTGGGCTACCTCGAATCGGCGAGCGGCGGCGCCAGGAAGCCGGACGGGGACGTTACACGACCCTTGTAAAAAGGCTGGCGGTGCGCCGGGTGCGGCGTCGGCCGCCAAAACGCGACCACAAAAAAACGCCCCGCGGGGCGGGGCGTGTCGAACGGAAGCGCCGGCGAACCGGCGCCGCGTCAAGGTGCGGTCAGTGACGGCCGCGCGTGCGCGGATCGTCGAGGTCTTCGGTCGGGTCGGTCAAGCCGAGCTCGTCGCCGGCACTCCAGTACGGCGTGCTGCCGTAGAACTCGTGCAGCGGCTCGGCCCATTGCGGATCGGCCATCGCCGGCCAGTGGTCCTTGTCGAACCCCGGCGCATTGCGAATCCGCTCGGACGATACCGACAGCAGGAAGCACTTGCGTTCGGTATCGAGCGTCAGCGCGCTCCACGGAATCGCGTGCAGCTTGTCGCCGATGCCGAGAATGCCGCCGCTCGACAGCACCGCATACGCGATGCGGCCGGAGCGCACGTCGAGCATGATGTCCTTGATCTTGCCGACATCGTCGCCGTCGGTCGTATAGACCTTGTCGCCTTCCAGCGTATCGGCCGCCATCACGTCGGGGCCGGGGCCGGCCGCCGTCGCGGCGCCCTTGCCGATGATGCGGGTCTGACCTTGATCGGGAGTCTGCATGGTTTCCTCCAGGCTGTGTGGGGCGCGACCGTGCCCGGGGCCGGGCCCTGCGGGTCGCGCGGGTGGGCGGGGCGAAGCGGAAAACCGCTCCGTCACGTCTGTTTCGGTTGCGACACGCCTTCGAGCGTGTTCGCCACGTCGTCGCGCTCGGGGCTGGCCGTGCGCGTTGCGATGTCGGCGAGCGACAGCATGCCGACCAGTCGCTTGTCGTGATCGACGACCGGCAGCCGGCGCAGTTGCGCGTCGGCCATGTAGTGCTGGATCTCGTCCAGCGAATCGTCGTCGAAGCACCATTCGATCGGGCCGGACGCGACCTCCTGGATGCGCGTCTCCGGCGGCTTGCCGGCCGAGATCGCACGCACCGCGAGATCGCGGTCCGTCACCATCCCGACCAGCCGGTTGTTGTCGCACACGGGCAGCGCGCCGATGTCGTAGCGCTCCATCAGTTGAGCGGCGTGACGGATCGAGTCGGTCGGTGCGATCCGCACGACGTCCTGCGACATGATTTCGTTGACGCGATGCATGAATTTCTCCTTGGCAGTCAGGTAAAGCGATGTGCCGGTGCGGCTGCCGTGTTCCAGCAAACCGCATGCCGTGCAGGCGTGGTTCGTCTCGTCACTTCTCGTCGCGTTTGCGTTTGTCCTCCGCCGGCCCGTCGTCGTGCTTGCCGGGCGGCGTGTCGGGCTCGATGCGCGTGACGCCGCCGGTCGCCGGCGGGTCGCTGGCCGGAAACGTGTCCTCGAGTTGCTTGTCGATATGACGTTCCGAATGGCGCGTATGGGTGCGGTCCTGGTCCTTCAGCGGCGGCTGCGGGTCGGGCTGCCGCTCCTGCGCCGGTGCGTCGCGGCCGTGCCGGGTCGAATCCTTCATCGCGGTACTCCGTATCGGTGACGAGGAGCCGCCTGTGCCGCAACCTGCGTTCCCGGCCCGCGCGCCCGGCACGCGACTTGCCGCTGCGACGGCCACGACCACGACGACGACCATGACGACACAGCGCAACAGGGTGCCTGCTGCGCGCACACCGAGCGGGAGGCAGGATGACGATTCCGAAACGACGACCAGGGGTGCGCTACGAGATCAACGTATGCGGCGGCGGATTCGATTCGGTGAAAAGCCATTTCGATACGTGGAAGCGCGAGCCGCTGATCTACCGGCCCGAGCGCCGGATGTTCGAAGGCAAGGCCGACGTGCGGCCGCTCGGCGACGAGACGTTCGGCGCGACCGAGCCCGCGCGCTTCGCGCTGCAGCGGGCGTGCGAGCCGTCGGACCCGTATGCGCTGGCTGCACGCGTGCGGGACGACGGCCGCGAGCTGTGGCTCGTGATGGCCGCCTACGACGCGTAGCCGCGCGCTTGCAAGATTTGCAGCGAACGGTGTAGCGAAGGCATGGCGACTGGCGTTCGACCGCACGCCTGCGTACCGATTCCCGGGCGATCCCCGCGTGACCCGCGCCTGCGGCGACGTGAATGGACGGCACGCGGCTTGCGAATCTTCGCTACGCGGCCGTCGCGCCGATCCCGACCCGAACCCGCAACGATGGAATGCCGATGAAACACGAACCCGCGCAGTGGCTGCAACGACCCGAACCGCCGTTCCCCGACATCGAGCCGGACCCCGAGCCGCCCGATCCCGACGACGTGCCGCCGGACTTGCCCGAACCGTACCGGGAACCGGAGGGCGACCCGCCCGGGCATGCGCCGCCCGAACGCGACCCGCCGTCGCGCGAGCCGCCCGTGCGGGCGTGGCGGGTGGGCGCGCCGCCGCTCATGCGAATGGAGGATGTGCGATGAGTATCCGCTTGAAACCCGGCATGCTGCGCGACATCGCCGAGACGCTCGGCCGTCATTTCGAGGCGCGCGCGATGCCGTTCCACGTCGAGGAGCAGCCGGCCGGCGCACTGCATATCGGCTTTCGCGTCGACGGCCATCCGGCGTCGCTGACCGTGACGTTCGACGCCGACGCGTTCGCCGCGCTCGAACGGGCCGACGTCGACCGGCAACGCGGCACGCTCACGCGCGTCGCGGCCGAATTCGACACGATGATGGCGCGCCGCGCACCGACCGCGTACGCGGGCGATTTCCATTTCAACCGGCTCTGAGCCGCGCCGCACTGGCCGGCCCGGGGCAGTCGATTCACGGAGGACTCGATGAACACGATCCAGACGATACGCGTGGGCGCCTGTGCGTTTGCCGCCGCGTGCGCGCTGGGCGCATGCACGCAACCGACCAATGGCCCGTACGGCACGCGCGGGGCGCCGCCCGCGCCGCCTGACGGCCGTGGCGCGCAGTCGACCACGACGATGCCGGACGCGAATACGCGCTACGACCCGCGTCCGTCGCCGGGCAACACGATGCCGCCCGGTACGAGGGTCGACGTACCGGTCGACGTGCCGCCGCCGGGCCCGAACGGCGCGCAGGGCGACCAGCCGCTGCCGGGCACGCCGCCGCCGATGCAGTACTGATACGACGCGCCGCGGCGCCGCGTCACGGCATGCCGCCCCGCGACGGCTGGAGGAACGCGATGGCGAATCAGCACGAACACCTGGAGGACTGGCTGCGCGATGCCTACGCGATGGAGCGCCAGGCCGAGACGATGATCGACGCGCAGATGAAGCGGGTCGGGCACTACCCGCAGTTGCAGGACCGGTTACGGCAGCATCTCGACGACACGCTCGGTCAGCAGGCGCTCGTCGAGGCGTGCCTGATGCGGCTGGGCACGTCGCCATCGGCGACCAAGGATCTCGCCGCGCGCATTGCCGCATACGGCGAGATCGCGAGCGGCATGCTGGCGGACGACGAAGTGGTGAAGACGGCGCTGGCCGCCTATGCATTCGAGCAGCTGGAGATCGCCGCGTACACCGCGCTCGTCGCGGCGGCGCAGGCGGCCGGCGAAGAAGAGATCCGCGCGTGTTGCGAGCGGATTCTCCAGCAGGAGCGCGGCATGGCCGCGTGGCTGCTGCGCCATCTGCCCGAGCTGACGACGGCGTTTCTCGATCGTTCGGCGGTGGACCGCATCGACGCGAAGCGCTGACGGCGCGGCCCTCGAGCGGCTTCCGGGACGGGGCCGTTTTCCGTGAGCGAAATACGTGCCCCCTAACTTGCCCCCGGCTTGTAAAAAAGCGGCTCTCGCACATGGCGAAACGGGGCGCGAACCCCCGAGAACCGCGTCGCCGCGCGCTTCGCGCGACTGGCACGGAAGCTGCATGACGTCCGGTAGAAGACATACCCGCGAACCCGCGAACCGAACCGTCAGGAGGCTTTCGATGCCCGTCTCGCTTGCGCTGCAGATGCGACAGCATCTCGCACTTACGCCGAGGCTTCAGCAGTCGCTGCGGCTGCTGCAGTTGTCCTCGCTGGAGTTTCAACAGGAATTGCGTCAGGCGCTCGACATGAACCCGTTTCTCGAAGACGGCCAGGGCGACGAGGACACCGCTGCCGGCACGCCCGAGCAGCCGACCGAAGCGGCCGCGCCCGAAGCGGCGCCCGAGCACGACGACATTCGCCCGCCGGACGGCGAGGTGCCGTTTACCGCGGCGCCCGCGCCGCGCGGCACGAGCCGTCAGGGCGACGACACCGACGGCCTGTCGCCCGGCGAATGGATCGCCGCCGAACCGTCGCTGCATCAGCAACTGCACGATGCGCTGCGGCTTTATCCGCTCAACAAGCGCGACCGCGAGGCCGCGCGCCTCGTGATCGATGCGCTGGACGACGACGGCTACCTGCGTCAGGAGCTGCCTGAACTGCTGGTCGCGGCCGATCCCGCGTGGCTGCTGTCGGAGCAGGATCTCTCGGTCGCGCTGCGGCTCGTGCAGATGCTCGACCGGCCGGGTATCGCGGCCCGTTCGTTGTCCGAATGCCTGGTCTTGCAGCTCGATGCGATTCCGGCCGGCACGCCGGCGCTCGCGGAAGCGAAGGCGATCGCGCGCGAGCATCTGGAGCGGCTCGCGCGCCGCGAGACGGCCGAGATCCAGCGGCGCCTCGGCTGCAACCAGCAGACGCTGCACGCGGCCTGCGCGCTGGTGCGCGGGCTCGACCCGCGCCCGGGCAATCACTACGGCAGCACGCGCGGCGACTACGTGGTGCCCGACGTGATCGTGCGTCAGGTGCGCGACGAATGGATCGTCACGATCAATCCGGCCGTGCTGCCGCGCGCCCGCCTGCACGAGCGCTATGCGACGCTGTTCGCGCAGTCGAGCGGCGAGCGCGATTCTCCGCTCGGCCAGCAGTTGCAGGAAGCGCGCTGGCTGATCCGCAACGTGCAGAAGCGTTTCGACACGATCCAGCGCGTCGGCGAATGCATCGTCGCGCGGCAGCGCGATTTCTTCCGCTATGGCGAGATCGCGATGAAGCCGCTGGTGCTGCGCGACATCGCGGAAGAGCTCGACCTGCACGAATCGACGGTTTCGCGCGCGACCGGCAACAAGTACATGGCCACGCCGCACGGCACGTTCGAGTTCAAGCATTTCTTCCCGCGCAAGCTCGAGGCGGCCGGCAAGGGCGTGTGTTCGGCGTCGGCCGCGAAGGTGCTGATCCGCGACATGATCGCGGCCGAGCGGCAGACCGATCCGCTGTCCGACGTCGCACTCGCGGAGAACCTCGCGGGCCGCGGCATCCTTCTTGCGCGCCGCACGGTGACCAAGTATCGCCAGGCGATGAAGATTCCGCCGGCCGACCTGCGGCGCCGCGACGCCGCGTGACGGCCTCACTGTTCCAACCCCGCGCGTGCCGTCTTTCGCGTCGGCTCGCGCGCCAACGAGAGGAGCGCAATCATGCCAGCCAAATCCCAGGCCCAGCAGCGCGCCGCAGGGGCCGCGCTGTCGGCCAAGCGCGGTGACACGAAAATGAAGGACCTCAAGCCGCCGTCGAAATCGATGGCCAAGTCGATGAGCGAGAAAGAGCTCGAGAAAATGGCTTCCACGCCCACGCGCGGCAAACCGAAACACAAGCACGATGCGTGAACGGCGCCGACGTTTAGTGACGACTGCTGTCATCCAGGAGGGTTCCATGCTTCGATACGCCATCATTTTCTTCATCATCGCGATCATTGCCGCCGTGTTCGGCTTCGGCGGCATCGCGGCCGGTGCGGCCGAAATCGCGAAGATCCTGTTCTACATCTTCGTCGTGATCTTCCTGGTCACGTTGCTGCTGGGCGTCGTGCGACGATGACGGTGATGCCCGACCGGTCGCAGCGCGTCGCGGAACTCGAGCACGCGCTCGCGATCAGTTTTCCGTCGCAGTCGACCGTGGTCGTGCATGCGGACGACGCGTCCGGCCGGCTGACGATCAACGTGTCGTGGGTGCGCGTGCCGTCCGACGAGGACGCGCGCCAATGGCGCTGCTCGGTCGACATGCGCTTCGATGCGGACGTGATCGAACGCTACGCGACGCTCGACACGGCCGACCGGCTGCGCGTACGCACCCAGCTGTGCGACCGCGCGCGGCGCGCGGTGGACGAGCACAAGCCGCGCGTCGAGGATGCCGCGATCGAGTGCAACGTGGCACTCGACGTGACGGCCGTCGTGTTCGACGCGGCGCTGCGCGCGCCCTG
>NZ_BCPO01000213.1:0-8328 GCF_016586105.1 Burkholderia sp. E168m15 | reverse complement strand
GGCTTTCCCTGCCGTCCGCACGCGTGCGCCGCGGCGCGTCGCCGTGCGGCAACGGCTCCCTACCGAATGCCACGAGGACACCTGACGATGACGACTCCCCCATCCGCCGGCAAGACGCCCCCGACGCAACCGACGCAACCGCCCGACAGCGCAAAATCGCGCCAGCTCGAGGCGAACCGTGCGCGGCCCGACGGCGAGGCGCTGCGCACCAACCAGGGCGTGCGGATCGCCGACAACCAGAACACGCTGCGAGGCGGCGCGCGCGGCCCGTCGCTGCTCGAAGACTTCATCATGCGCGAGAAGATCACGCATTTCGATCACGAGCGCATTCCGGAGCGGGTGGTGCATGCGCGCGGCTCGGCCGCGCACGGCGTGTTTCGCGTGTACGAGCCGATGGCCGACTACACGAAGGCCGCGTTCCTGCAGGACCCGGCCGCCGAAACGCCGGTGTACGTGCGCTTCTCGACCGTGCAGGGGCCGCGCGGGTCGGCCGACACCGTGCGCGACGTGCGCGGCTTCGCGGTGAAGTTCTATACCCAGGAAGGCAACTACGATCTCGTCGGCAACAACATGCCGGTGTTCTTCATCCAGGACGCGATCAAGTTTCCCGACTTCGTGCACGCGGTGAAGCCCGAGGCGCCGAACGAGATGCCGACCGGCGCGTCCGCGCACGACACGTTCTGGGATTTCGTGTCGCTGGTGCCGGAAACCACGCACATGGTGCTGTGGCTGATGTCGGACCGCGCGCTGCCGGCGAGCTATCGCGCGATGGACGGCTTCGGCGTCCACACGTTCCGCTTCGTGAACGCGGCCGGCGTCGAGCGGTTCGTGAAATTCCACTGGCGGCCCGTGAGCGGCGCGTATTCGCTGCTGTGGGACGAGGCGCAGCGGATCGCCGGCCACGATCCGGATTTCAACCGGCGCGACCTGTGGACGGCGATCGAGCGCGGCGACTATCCGGAGTTCGAACTCGGCGTGCAGATGATCGATCCGGCCGATGCGGACAAATTCGATTTCGACCTGCTGGACCCGACCAAGCTCGTGCCGGAAGAGCTCGTGCCGGTGCGGCCGATCGGCCGGATGACGCTGCACCGCAACCCTGACAATTTCTTCGCGGAAACCGAGCAGGTCGCGTTTCACCCGGGCCACGTGGTGCCGGGCATCGATTTCACGAACGACCCGCTGCTGCAGGGGCGGCTGTTCTCGTACACCGATACGCAGCTGAGCCGGCTCGGCGGCCCGAATTTCCACGAGATCCCGATCAACCGGCCGGTGTGCCCGTTCGCGAACAACCAGCGCGACGCGCTGCACCGGCAGACGATCAACGTCGGCCAGGCGTCGTACGAGCCGAATTCCACGAGCGGCGGCTGGCCGCGCGAGACGCCGCCCGCGCCCGCCGGCGGCGGGTTCGAGACCGTGCCCGAGCCGCTCGAAGGCCACAAGGTGCGCGTGCGCAGCGAATCGTTCGCCGACCATTTCTCGCAGGCCGCGCTGTTCTACCAGAGCATGACCGAGATCGAGCAGCGGCATATCCGCGACGCGTACTGCTTCGAGCTCGGCAAGGTGACGCAGCCGCATATTCGCGAGCGGGTGGTCAACGAGATCATCGCGCGCTTCGACGCGGGGCTCGCCGCGCAGGTCGCCGAACGGCTCGGGCTGCCCGCGCCGCAGGCGGCCGCGACGCCGGCCGTGCCGCAGCGCTCGCCGGCGCTGAGCCTGATCGGCCGCGCGAAGCCCGGCATCCGCTCGCGCAAGATCGCGCTGGTCGCGACGCCCGGCGTGAATCCGGTGCTGGTCGAGCAGGTGCGCGACGCGTTGCAGGCCGCGCACGCGGTGCCGACGATCGTCGCGCCGACGCTCGCGCCGATCGGCGGCATCGTGCCGGAGGCGACGCTGGTCGGCATGCCGTCGGTGATGTTCGACGCGGTGTTCGTGTGCGGCGGCGACGGCGATGGCCGCGATCTCGCGCACAGCGCCGATGCCCGCCATTTCGTGCGGGAGGCGTTCAAGCACCTGAAGCCGATCGCGGCCGTCGGCTCCGGGCGGCAACTGCTCAGCGCCGCGCACCTGCCCGACCCGGCCGAAGGCGTGTGCGTCGGCCAGGCCGTCGATCTCGACGCGGTGCTGAACACGCTGTCGGATCACCTCGGCCAGCATCGCGTGTGGGCGCGCGAACAGCAGGCGGCGGAGCTGCCGGCATAGGGCCGACAGCGGCCGACAGCGGCTTGCGCCGGACGGTGCGCCCGCCCTCGGGCGGGCGCGCACCCGGCAAGGAGGAACATGCATGGCACCGCGGATGATTTGGAAAGGCGCGATCAGCTTCGGGCTCGTGCACGTGCCCGTGCAGTTGTTTCCGGCGACGCGCACCGTGAAACCGTCGTTCCGGATGCTCGACAAGCGCTCGATGGACCCGATCGGCTACCGGCAGATCAACAAGCGCACCGGCAAGGAGGTCACGCGCGAGGACATCGTGCGCGGCTACGAATACGAGAAGGAGCGCTACGTCGTGCTCACCGACGACGAGATCCGCGCGGCGAACCCGGAATCGACGCAGACCGTCGACATCCTGACCTTCGTCGACGAGGACGCCGTGTCGTTCCTCTATCTCGACACGCCGTACTACCTGGTGCCGGACCGCAAGGGCGAGAAGGTCTATGCGCTGCTGCGCGACGCGCTGAAGGACAGCGGCAAGATCGGCATCGCGCTGGTGGTGATGCGCGACCGCCAGCATCTGGGCGCGTTGATCCCGGTCGGGCCGATACTCGCGCTCGATACGCTGCGCTGGCAGGAGGAATTGCGGCCGCTCGACGAGCTGTCGGTGCCGGCCGACGACGCGAAGGGCGCGGGCGTCAGTGCGCGCGAGCTCGGGATGGCGAAGAAGCTGATCGACGACATGTCCGGCAAATGGACCCCCGACGAATATCACGACACGTTCCGCGACGACATCCTCGAACTGGTTGAGCGCAAGGTGCGCGCGGGCAAGATCGAGGAGATCGAGGACCGGCCCGCGCAGACCGGCCGCGCGGCGAGCAACGTGGTCGATCTGACCGAGCTGCTGAAGCGCAGCCTGAAGGGCGGCGCGGGGGCGCGCGCGGCGGATCTGCGTGCAGAGCGTGGCGAAGGAGAGGACGAGGAATCTTCATCGTCGTCGTCGCGGGGCGGCGCGCGCCGCAAGCCGGCGGCGAAATCCGCATCGAAGGGCGCGGCGACGAAAACCGCGGCAAAGAAGACCGCCGCGAAACACAGGGCAGCGAGCGCTCCCGCAGCGAAGAAGACGGCCGCGCGCCGCAAGCACGCGGCGTGACGCCGATGACGCCGACTCCGATTTCGATTCCGGTTCCGACGAGGTGACGCGATGGCCGGCAAGCTCGATCCGTATCGCCGCAAGCGCCATTTCGGCGCGACGCCCGAGCCCGAAGGGGCGCACGGCAAGCGTCGCGCGAAGACGGATACGCAAGCGGCCTCGAAGCCGAAGGCGAAGCAGCCCGCCGCGCGCGCACGCCATCCGCTGCGCTTCGTGATCCAGGAGCACCACGCGCGCCGGCTGCACTACGACTTCCGGCTCGAACTCGACGGCACGCTGAAATCGTGGGCCGTGCCGAAAGGCCCGAGCTTCGATCCTCAGGTGAAGCGGCTCGCGGTGCACGTCGAGGACCATCCGCTCGAATACGCGTCGTTCGAAGGCGAGATTCCGGCCGGGCATTACGGTGCGGGCTCGGTCGTCGTGTGGGACGAAGGCACGTGGACGCCCGACGGCGGCGTCGCGCAGGCGCGCGAAGGCTACCGGGCCGGCAGGCTGACGTTCCGGCTCGACGGCGAGAAGCTGCACGGCGGCTGGGCGCTGGTGCGCAGCGGGCGGCAGGAAGGGCGTCAGGAGCAGTGGTTGCTGATCAAGGAGCGCGACGACGACGCGCGCAGCGCCGATGAATTCGACGTCGTCGGCGAACGGCCGGGGAGCGTGCATGACGGCGCGTCCCACGGTGCGGCACGCAAGCGCGCGGCGCAGCGCGGCCGAGCGACCGACGCGGATGGCGATGCACATGACGCGCGACCCGCAAGCCAAACAAGCCACGCAAGCCAGCGCCCCACCGAGCCGTCGCAGGTCGAAGGCGCGGTGCGCGCGCCGCTGCCCGAGCGCGTCGCGCCCCAACTCGCAACGCTGGTCGATGCACCGCCGACGCAGGGCGGCTGGTGCTACGAACTGAAGTTCGACGGTTACCGCATCCTGGCGCGCATCGCAGGCAAGGGCGCACGCCGGCGCGTCACGCTGATGACGCGCGAAGGCCGGGACTGGACCGCGAAGCTGCGCGCGCAGCGCGACGCGCTCGCGGCGCTCGACCTCGACGACGCATGGCTCGACGGCGAGGCCGTCGTGCTCGGCGAAAACGGCCTGCCCGATTTCCAGGCGCTGCAGAACGCGTTCGGCACGGACCGCTCGGACGCGATCACCTTCTTCGTGTTCGACCTGCCTTATCTCGACGGCTACGACCTGCGCGACGCACCGCTCACGGCCCGTCGCGCGCTGCTCGAACCGCTGCTCGCGAACAGCGACCCGGCGCGCGTGCGCTTTTCGCCCGATCTCGGCGAGGACGTCGCGTCGCTGATCGCGAGCGCCTGCGACACCGGCCTCGAAGGACTGATCGGCAAGCGCGCGGACTCGCGCTATCGCGCCGGCCGGTCGCCCGCATGGATCAAGCTCAAATGCCGGCGCCGGCAGGAGTTTGTGATCGGCGGCTTTACCGAGCCGTCGGGCAGCCGGCACGGCTTCGGCGCGCTGCTGCTCGGCGTGCATGAGCCGGCGCCGGCCGGCAAGCGGCGGCGCGGGCCCGGGCCGCTGCGCTACGTCGGCCGCGTCGGCACCGGCTTCGACACGCGGATGCTCGACCGTCTCGCCGTGATCCTGCGCAAACACGAGCGCGACACGATGCCATTCGATGAACCGCCGCGCGAACGCACGCGCACTCGCGTGCACTGGGTCGAGCCGACGCTCGTCGCCGAATGCGAATTCGCGGAATGGACCGGCGACGGGATCGTGCGGCAGGCCGCGTTCATCGCGCTGCGCGAGGACAAGCCGGCGGCGCAGATCGTCCGCGAGATACCCAAACATACGGAAACGGAGGTGACGATGGATCAACGCCCGACCCCGCACGACGACACACGCAAGCGCGCATCGCATGCCGCTCGTGAAACCGGCGAACGCAAGCAATCCGCACGGTCTCGCGCAGCCGCCCGAGCCGACGGCGACGCGTCCGGCCCCGACACGCTCGGCCGCGTGCGCATCACGCATCCCGAGCGCGTGCTCGACCCGCAAAGCGGCACGCGCAAGATCGACCTCGCACGGTACTGGCAATGGGTCGCGCCGTGGCTGCTGCCCGACCTGAAAGGCCGTCCCGTGTCGCTCGTGCGCGCCCCGGGCGACATCGCCGGCGAGCTGTTCTTCCAGAAGCACGCGGAGCGCCGCGAGATCCCGTTCGTCACGCAGCACGAAGGGCTCGACCCGGGCCACGGGCCGCTGCTGTCGATCGACAACGTCGACGCGCTGCTCGGCGCCGCGCAGATGGGCACGGTCGAACTGCATACGTGGAACGCGCATGCGTCGAACATCGAGCGGCCCGACCGCATCGTGTTCGACCTCGATCCCGATCCGGCGCTGCCGTGGCGCACGATGATCGACGCCGCGCAGCTCGTGCGCGGGCTGCTCGACGAACTCGGGCTCGTGTCGTTCTGCAAGACGAGCGGCGGCAAGGGGCTGCACGTCGTCGTGCCGCTCACGCGGCATGCGGGCTGGGACGACGTGAAGGACTTTTCGCGCGCGGTCGCGCAGCACGTCGCCGGCACGCTGCCCGACCGTTTCACCGCGACGATGGGGCCGCGTCACCGGCGCGGCAAGATCTTCGTCGACTACCTGCGCAACGGGCGCGGCGCGAGCACGATCGCCGCGTATTCGGTGCGCGCGCGGCCCGGCATGGGCGTGTCGGTGCCGCTCGACTGGGACGAGGTGCCCGAGACGACGGGCGGCGCGCAATGGACGATCGACACGCTGCACGAACGGCTGGACACGCTGAAGCGCGACCCGTGGGAGGGCTACGCGAAGGCGCGCCAGCGCATCACCGCGGCGATGCGGGCGCGGCTTGGCGCCGACACGTGAGCCGTCAGCGCCGATGCTGCTGCAACCGGTAGTACCAGTTCATCAGCGGCGTCGCGGAAATCCCGTGCGCGACCACCGACGCGGACACCACGGCCAGCACCGGCGCCGCGAGCGGGCGCACGACGTCGGACGGCCCGTGCTCGAGCGCGAACAGCAGGTAGTAGAACGAGCCGATCCCGCGGATGCCGAACCACGCCATCAGCCGCCGCTGCGCATGCGTCGCGCGCGAGCCGGCCAGTGTGACCAGCACCGCGAGCGGACGCACGGCGACGAACAGCACGGCGGCCAGCGCGACGGCGCCCCACGTGAGCAGCGGGCCGGGCAGCGTCGAGAGCACGCTGCCGATCATCGTCATCACGATCGCTTCGGCGATCCGTTCGAGTTCGATCGTGAAGCCGAGCACCGATTCGGCCATGAACGCATGCGCTTTCCCCGGATGCTTCTCGGTCGCGACCACGTCTTCCGAATCGATCTGGCCGATCACTTCGCGCGGCGGGCGGTCGCCGCTCGCGCGATGCTCGACGCGTCGCATCGCGACGCCGGCCGCGAACGTCGCGATGAAGCCGAACGTGTGCGCGAGCTGCGCGGCGCCGAACGACAGCACGATCAGCGCGAGCGCGAAGAAGCCTTCGAGGCCGAGCGCCTGCGCGTGCCGCGTGCGCAGCCAGCCGATCGTCTTCGTCGTGGCCCAGCCGAGCCCGCCGCCGATCGCGGCCGCGCCCGCGATGCCCCACAGCGCGACCAGCGCGAACGTGCCGGACAGCGGCGGGATGCCGTGCGTCGCATCCGGTGCGCCGCACAGCGCGAGCCCCGCGAGCGCGAACGGCAGCGCGATGCCGTCGTTCATCCCGCCTTCGCCGGACAACGCGAAGCGCACCAGGTCGCGATCGCCCGGGTCGTGCACCTGCACGTCGTGCGCGAGCACCGGGTCGGTCGGCGCGAGGATCGCCGCGAGCAGCAACGCGGGGCCCCAGCCAAGGCCCAGCGCGAGCACCGCGCACGCGGCGAGCAGCGGCACGGTGACGATCATCGCGAGCAGCCCGAGGCGGCACGGCACGAGCCACAGCTTGTCGGACAGCGGCACGCGCAGCCGCAGCCCGATCGCGAACAGCGACACGAGCAGCGCGACCTCGACGATCTCGCGCAGCAGTTGCCCGTCGCGTTCGAGGTCGAGATGCAGCAGGCCGGCGCCGGCCGGGCCGAGCGCGATGCCGAGCACCAGGTAAATCATCGCCGAGCTGCAGGGTAGGTGGCGCAGTGCGGACGTCACGACGCCCATGCCCAGCAGCACGGCGCCGATGATCAGATACCAGAGGGTTTCGTGCATGCGTGTGATCGCAGCGGAGGGGTGGATACGAGCATACGAGCGGCGCGCCGGCCGTCAGGGCTTGCGGCCGAAGGCTTCGCGCAGTTTCCGCTTCGCGCGTTCGAGCGTGGTGCGGCGCGTTTTCGGCAGGTTGCGGCCGGCGCGGTTCACGTAGAAGTTCAGCATCGACATCGCCGACTGGAACGGCGACGCCTTGCGGCGGCGGCTATGTTCGGCCGAGCGCTTCAGCGACGCGGCGATCGCGGCCGGATCGTCGGATTTGAAGATGTCGGGCTCGATGTCGAGCGCATCGCTCTTTTGCGTGACTTTGCCGGACCAGCGCTTGCGATGGGCCGGGTCGGCGCTGCGCGCGCGGCCCGGGCGGCGCGTGTGGCGCTTGCCGTGCGGCTTGTCGTGCGCGTGGGAAGCAGAAGCGGAAGGCATGAGGCAGGGACTCCGTAGGGGTTCGCAGGACGGTCGTACGAAGACGGCGGACGCAAGCCGCGTGCCGCGTCGCGAACCTGCCGACCACGGCATGGGCCTTGCTGAAGGACCGGAGCAGGAATTTCCATCGAGCGATCATCCATAGGGAGAAAACGCCATGAAGTCAGCATTCGAATCGAAGTGTGTCGTGCGGCACGTGCTGGTCTGCGCGGCTGTCGCGATCGTCGCGGCCGCGCCGGCCGCGTGGGCGCAGAACTCGCAGCGCTCGGACGAGGGCACCGGCGCGCCGAATCCGTCGATGGACATGTCGACGCCGGGCACCAACGGCAATACGACCGCGCCGCCGCCACCGGCCGGCACGCAGCGCCATGGCGCGAAGCACGGGATGCGTTCGCACAGCGGGTCGGCCGGCCACGTGAAGCCGGGCGGC
>NZ_BCPO01000212.1:0-20772 GCF_016586105.1 Burkholderia sp. E168m15 | reverse complement strand
GCGGCGGCTCGGGCGGAGCCGGCGGCTCGGGCGGCACCGGCGCCGGCAACGGCGGTTCGGCCGGCTCGACGGGCACGGGCGGCGGCGGGGCCGGCGGGACGGGCGGCGGTTCCAGCGGTTATTGACGGTGTCGTGCCGGCGTGGCCGGCATGGCGCGATGGCGGCGCGGTTTCCCGGGACGGGCGCGCCGCCGCCACGCAGGAGGACATCATGCAATCGAATTCCCGGATTTTGGTGGACAACGACGAGCTCGACGGCGACGCAAGCGACACGGACGATCTCGACACGACGGTCCATGTGGACGTCGAAACGGGCAGGGTCATGTTCCATGCGGCGTGGGCGAACCCCGTCGAGGCGCCGCCCGAGGCCGCCCGCCATTCGGTCGTGCTCGCGCTCGAATGCTCGACGATGGAACGCTATGCGGATCTCGACGAGGGCGCGCGGATGCGCGTCCACGCGATGCTGCACGACGCCGTGCAGCAGACGCTGGAACAGTTGCCCGATACCGACGAGAACCTGACGCTGACGGTCGAGCTGACCGACGCGATGCTCGACGCCGTGCGTCATCTGCAGTAATCGCACCGGATCGGCGCACGGCGTCGCATTACATCCCGTTGAAATCTTTGCAGGCCAAACGGGGGCGAGCGGCCGATGGGGCCGGCGATCGATTCCGATCGCGGGTCGTTCCCCGGTTACGGGAACGCGCACGAGCATGAGCGCGCCGGCAGGCAACGGCCTGCGCGGCCGGAACGGCGCTTGCTGCGAGACCGGCACGGCACGACACGACGTGTGCCTTGTTCCTGTCCCTTTCCACGGAGGCATCCATGAGCGGCAAGCTGGATCATTGCAAGGTAGCGATTCTCGCGGTCGACGGTTTCGAGGAAGCCGAACTCGTCGAACCGCAGCGCGCGCTCGCGGCCGAAGGCGCGCAGGTGGACGTGATTTCGCAGAAGCGCGGCGAAATCCAGGGTTTCCGGCACGTCGACAAGGGCGAGCGCGTGAAGGTCGACCGCACGTTCGACGATGCACGCGAAGGCGACTACGACGCGGTCGTGCTGCCGGGCGGCGTCATCAACGGCGACGCGATCCGGATGGTGCCGGCCGCGCGCGAATTCGTGACGGCGGCCGTCGGCGCCGGCAAGCCAGTCGCGGCGATCTGCCACGGCGGGTGGCTCCTCGTGTCGGCCGGGCTGGTCGAGGGCAAGACGATGACGAGCTGGCCGAGCCTGCAGGACGATATCCGCCACGCGGGCGGCAAGTGGGTGGACGAGGAGGTCGTGCGCGACGGCAACCTGATCACGAGCCGCAAGCCGGCCGATCTGCCCGCGTTCAACGGCGCGCTGGTCGAGCGCCTCGCGTCGCGGGGGGCATGAGCCGATGCCGGCCGATTCCGATACTCCGCGCCGCGTGACGCTGACCGATGAACCGCCGACGTTCGACGGCGCGGCGTTGCAGTTGCGCTTCGTCGTCGACGTCGACGGCGTGCCGCAGGCCTGCGCGATCACGGTCGAGGCGCTGGAAGATCATTTCGGCGCGCGCTCCGCGCTGGAGGCCGATCTGCGCGACGCGTTCGAGCGTGGCCGCGCGCGGATCGAAGCCGCGTGCGCGGACGTGCTGGCGAGCGGCAACCACGACGTGGTGCTGCACAGCGGCTATTTCCGGGCGCCGGCCGGGCGTGCGCGGGCCGGGTTGTTTCGCTCGCGGCCGTGAGCGGCGCGCATTCCCTGCGCGCCACCCGCGCATCTTCTCCGGCCGCATCGGTCACCCGCCGCGGCCGCTCCCCGCGGCCACCCGTTACATGCCGTTGAAAACTTTGCAGCGGCTCGAACGCGCCGTGCGGTGCCACATCGCGCGGCGCGCGTACCGCACGGATACCGGCCGCACGACGCCGGCTGGCACGTTCCCTGCATGCCTGTAACGTCGCCGGCGCACGATTCGCGCCGCCAGCCGATGCGACGCCGGTGTCGCGTCGTGCGTAGCCGTCAACGGGGAAACGAGCATGCTGACCGCCCACGAATTTGCCGCGCTGTTCCTCGCGCATCACGCGCCGGAACAGATCCAGATCGACCGTGACGACGTCGTCGCGCTCGTCGAACAACACCTGATCGTGCTGCAGCAAGACGATACGTCAGGCGCGCACCGTCCCGCACTGACGGCCGACGGGCTGTCGGTGCTGCGCTGCGTGCAGCGTCATGACGCTGCCGAATTCCATGCGATCGGCGTGAGCGACGGGGCCGACGCGTGACGCGCCGGCCCGCGCGGGGCATTCACCGCGCGATCGCGACGGACGCATTGACCTGCACGACCGGCGGCTCGCCCTCGAACGGCGGCGCGTACAGGAAGCGGTCGATCACGCCGGCTTCGAACAGCAGGCAGTAGGTCGAGCCGCCGAACTGGAAGTAGCCGATCTCGTCGCCCTTGTCGACGCGCTGGCCCGGCACGACCTCGATCACGCACGACGACACGTCGCCCATCCCGACGAATACGGCCGCGACCGTCCCGATGCCGGGATCGTCGCTCGAGATCGCGACCACCGCGCGTGCGGCGACCGCCGTCATGTAGCCCTGCGAGTCGTTGAGCCCGGCCGGGTCCGGGCCTTCCGTTTCGGCGACCGAGTAGTAGGTGCCGTCGACGCGATACGCATGCGTGACGACGCCGCGCACCGGCGCATGCCAGCGGTGGTAGTTGTACGCGCTGAGGTAGGCCTGGTAGACGTCGCCGCCGACGAAGCGCTCGGCGAGCGACAGCCGCGCGGGCGTGAAGAGGTCGCGCAGCGAATACGGCTGCGACTTGATCCAGAACGTGTCGCGCAGCTTCACGTTGGTTTCGGTGTGATAGGGCGACGCTTCGCACGCGCTGACGATCACGTGCGGATCGTCGGGCGCCGCCACCGGCCGCGCGCCGTCGCGAAAGCGCCGCGTGAAGAAGTCGTTCCACGAATCGAAGCCCCAGTGCGGCTGGTCTTCGCGATACTGGAACTGCGACAGCCCGAGGCGCTTGCGTGCTTCGTCGCAGAACCAGCCGTCGGGCGGCGACGTGTCGAGATGCGCGCGCGAATGCGGGCCGCCGAGGAAGTCGCACCAGACGTTCAGCACGCGCTTGAACTGCGCGTTGACGGAGGCGTCGCGAAACACCGCGTGGCCCGACGGCATGCACATCGGCCAGTCGAGGAACGCGTTCACCGGGCACACGATCAGGCTTTCCTCGCTGAACGGCGGCGTGTAGGTCATCAGATGGTCGAGCACCGTCATCAGCTCGCCGATCGACGCGTAGCCGAGCCGGTATCCCGCTTCGCGCGCTTCGTCGATCGCGCGGGTGAGGCTCATGCGCAGCACGGCGTTGTCGTCGAACAGCCGCGCGAGTTCCTGAACGGCCGGCGTGCGCAACCGGTCGCCGGCATGCGCGCGCGCTTCGGCCGCGATTTTTTCGCGGAACGCGGCCATGTGCGCTTCCTCGCTGGCCATCCATCCGCCGAGGCGGCGGCGGGTGGCGGGCGGCGTGTTGCGATTCGTCGGCATCGTCTCCTCCGGAAGGTTTTGGTCGAATCGAGGTAGCAAGACGCTTGCCCGAGCGGCGGCATTGAAATTGCTGCATGCGAGCGACCGGTTTGTTTTCGATGACTCAGGAGAACAGCATGGCTACAGCTTCGAATGCACGACAGACGAACGATGCGGGATCGACGGACGAACGTCGCCGCGACGGGCAGCGGACCGTGACGCCGACGCGCACCCGGAAACGCCCGCAGGCGGCGCCGCGCGACGCGGCGCGGCGGGGTGAGCGCGGTGACGGTCGTGCAAGCGGCAATGGGCCGGTGACACCGAGCCGCGGAGAGGAGGCGGCGAAACCGCTGTGGGAGGATGACCGCGGCGAGATGCCGCCGGAAGAGTGGTCGTGAGGTTGCCGAAGCCCGTCGTCGACTGCACGAAAACGCTTACGATCGGGCGTTTCGGTTGAAATTCGATTACGCGTGCGCAAAATCGATTATTGACGGCACGTTTTGCACAAAATCGATTTCGGTGACACAGGGTTGGCACGCATTGGGGGCATCGGTTTCAATTTCGACCTCGCCCCGCGACGAGCACCGCCACTGGTAATTCGGCCAGACAGCGATCGAGCGCCAGCACACCTTCCGGCGCCTTGATCGCCTCGCGCGCATTCAACCAGTCCGTCCACGGTCCTTCAACCCCGCGCGGCAGCACGACCGTCGTATCGCCCCATTGCGCAGGCTCCACGCGCGGCAACGCGGGCGCTTCCCCCAGCAACCGGCACGCGAGCCGTGTCGCGACCACCACCACGGTGGCTGCCTCATCACATCGCGCGAACGCCACCACGTGCCGCGCAAGCCTGCCGCGCACCCGCAGCGGAACGTAGGCGCCGTCCGCGAACGTCGCCGGCCATCGCGCCCGCAGCGCCAGCATCCGTTCGATCAGCGCGCGTTTCACGCGCGCATCGGGCCACGTTGGCAGATACGACGCGACCGGCCCGTCGACCGGTTCGGCCGCCAGCGTCGCGAACGGCACGTCGCGCCGGTTGTCCGGATCGACGAGCGAGTGATCCCATGACTCGGTACCTTGATACAGATCCGGCACGCCGGGCGACGCGATCCGCAGCGCCGTCTGCGTGAGGCTGTTGACGACGCCGGCCGGCGCGATCCGTGCGACGAACGCATGCAGCCGATGCGGAAAATCGCCCGCGCCGCGCGGCGTCAGGATCGCGCGGACGAACGCTTCGCAGCCGTGCTCGTAATCCGGCTCGGGCGCGAGCCAGTCGGTGTACTGCTTCGCTTCGCGCAGCGCCTTCGTCTGCCACTGCACGACGCGTGTCGCGAGCGCGTCGAGCCCGGCCGCATCGTCGGGCGCGAGCGCCGGCGGCCAGCAGCCGACGAGCGTCTGGTAAAGCATCGTCTCGGCGGCCGGCCCGGGCGTCCACGCGAGGTCGCGGTGCGGGCCGCCGCGATGAGGGAGATTCAGCGCCGACCAGTCGAGCGACACCGCACGCCATGCATCCGGCACCTCGCTGAGCACCGCGAGCCGCGCGCGCGCGTCCTCGCCGCGCTTGTGGTCGTGCGTGGCCGTCGCGACGAGCCCGTGCGGCACGGTACGCGCGCGGCGCCGGTTGCGCGCATGGAACGCGCCGCGCGACAGGCTGAAGTCGCCGGCGTCGGCGCCGACCTCGTTGCGCGACAGCAGCCGGCCGTAGCGATAGTTGGCGGTATCCTCGACGCCCTTCGCGGCCAGCGGCGCGGTGAGCTGCGCGAACGCGACGCGCGCCGCCAGCAGCGCATCGGCGTTGGCGCGCGGCACGCGCACGACCGGCAAGCCGAGCCACGCGGCGACGCGTTCGAGCGCGAACCGGTCGGTCGGGTCGACCGCCGCGTATGCGCCTTCGTACGCGTGGGCGAGCACGCGCCGGTCGTCGTCGGCCGGCTCGTCGCCCGGGGCCGGATACATCCGGTACACGGGCAGCCGCACCGCGAGTTCGCCGAGCACGCGCTGGATCGCGATCCGGCTGACGTCGCGCGTGACGGGCGACGCCCGTGCAATTTCGTGCAGCAACCGCGCGACCCGCGCATGCTCGGCGGCGAGCTGGCGCATCAGCACGCGCCGCTTGCCGTCGAGCGCTTCCTGCGCGAACGTGCGCGCCGAACCCGACACGGCCGCCCAGTGCGCGGCGAGCGGTTCGGCGCCGGCCGGGTCGTGCAGCAGCGCGCCGACGTCGTTCATGAAGTCGTAGCCGGTGGTGCCGTCGACGGCCCAGTCGCTGCGCAGCGCTTCGCCGGGCGCGAGGATCTTTTCGACCACGACGTAGGGTCTCGCGTCGCGCTGCGCGGCGAGCCGCGCGTGCAGCCGGCGGCAATACGCGCGCGGATCGGCGAGGCCGTCGACGTGATCGACGCGCACGCCGTCGACGAGCCCGGCGGCATGCAGGCGCAGCGGCAGCGCATGCACGGCGTCGAACACCGCATCGTCCTCGACGCGCACGGCCGCGAGCGTCGCGATGTCGAAGAAGCGCCGCCAGTTCAGCTCGTCGGCGGCCGTGCGCCACCAGGCGAGCCGGTAGTGCTGGCGTTCGAGCAGCCGGTGCAGGCACGCGCGCGAGCGGGCGCGGCGCGGGTCGGCGCCGCGTAATACCGCGTCGAACGCATGCGGGCCGTGCGCGGCCGCATAGTCGCGCAGCGCCGCATGGGCGGCGGCGAGTCGCGCGCTGTCGCGTGCCGGTGCGGCATCGAAGCGCTCGGCGAGCGCGTTCAGGTCTGCCCGGTTCGCGATGCGCAGGATCTCCGCGTAGGTGGCGGCGGCGACCGGCAGCCGCCGCCCGGGGCACGCGATGATGAAGCGGCCCGTGGCCGGATCGGCGCGCAGCGTGATGTCGCCGGCCGCGAGCGCATCGCCGTACGGCGCGCCGAGGCAGGGCAGCAGCACCTTGCCGTCGAGCGTGGGGTCGGGCGGATGCCAGTCGATGTCGAAATAGCGTGCGTACGGGCTCGCCGGCCCCCATTCGAGCACGTCGTTCCACCAGCCGTTCGACGACCCGCCGACGCCCATGTGGTTCGGCACGATGTCGATGACGATGCCGAGGCCGCGCGCACGCAGCGCGTCGACGAGCCGCATGAAGCCGGCTTCGCCGCCGAGTTCCGCGCCGAGCGCGCCGTAGTCGACGGTGTCGTAGCCGTGCCGCGAGCCGGGCTCGGCCGTGGACACCGGCGACAGGTACAGGTGGCTCACGCCGAGCCGCGCGAAGTAGTCGGCGTGCGCGGCCGCGTCGTCGAACGTGAAGCCCGCATGCAGCTGCAGTCGCAGCGTCGCGCGTGGGGTCATGGGCCATGCCTCCGCGAGCGGCGCGCGTCCACGATGGCCGCGATGCGCGTGCGCACGTCGGCGTCGAACAGCGCATCGATCGTGCGCGGCAGCCGCTGCCGCCAGTTCGGATGGCCGCACGGTGGGCCTGGCAGGTTTGGCTGCGCGTCGAGGGCGAGCAGATCCTCGAGCGGCAGCAGCGCGAGCGGCGACGGGCTGCTTGCGACGTAGCCGAGGATCGCATTCACCGGCGGCATGTCGGTTGGCGGCACCGCGGCGCCTGCCGGCGCGCACCCGGCTGCTTGCAGCGCGCGCCACAGCGCCGCGCGCTCGGCGGCGCGTTCCGCATGCGCGGCGAGCAGTTCGGGAGGCGGCGGAGGCGTCGAGCGATTCGAATCGGGGCGCTGCACGGTGTCGTGACCGTACGCCATGCTTTGCACGATCTCGTCCGAATCGTGCGCGCTCGCGTCGTCCGGCTCTGGCGCGGCGATGTCGCGAGGTTGCGTTTCGTCGCGCCGCTTCGCGGCTTCCGCCTCGGCTGCGACACGCCGCCATCCGAGATCGACGCCGCGCCACCAGCCGGCCACGGTCGGCAAATCGTGCGTCGAGGTCATCGCGATCGCGTCGCGATCCCACGCGGCGGGCGGCTGGAACGCGCCATCCGCACCGCGCTCGAACCACAGCACGCGCATCCCCGCGACACCCTGCGCGCCGAGCCGTTCGCGCAACCCGGCCGGCACGGTGCCCAGATCCTCGCCGATCGCGATCGCGCGATGACGCGCCGCCTCGAGCGCGACGAGCCGCACCAGATCGTCGAGCGGATAGCGCAGGTACGCGCCGCTGCGCGGCGAGCCGCCGTCCGGCACGATCCACATCCGCGCGAAGCCGAGCACGTGGTCGATGCGGATGCCGCCGGCGTGCGCGAACGCGGCGCGCAGCAGCTCGATGAACGGCATGAAGCCGTCCGCGCGCAGCGCGTCGGGCCTCCAGGTCGTCACGCCCCACGCCTGGCCGGCCGCATTGAACAGGTCGGGCGGCGCGCCGAGCGATACACCGCGCAGCAGCGTCGTGCCGTGCGCCCACGCGTCGCTGCCGGCCTGATCGGAGCCGACCGCGAGATCGGCGATCAGCCCGGTCGCCATGCCCGCGCCGCGCGCCGCGTGCTGCGCGTCGCCGAGCGCGCGCGACGCGCACCATTGCAGGAAGGTGTGGAACGCGATCGTGTCGGCATGCTCATGCGCGAACGCGTCGACTTCCGCCGATCCCGACATGCGCCATGGCGCGGGCCACTGCCGCCAGTCCGCACCGATCCCGTGCTCGATGCAGAACGCCTGCAGCGCATCGAAGCGCGCATGCGCGTCGAGCGCCGCGCCGCCCGCCGCGCGAAACCGCTGGTACGTGTCGCGCGACGGGTCGTCGCTCGCGCGCCATGCGTCGAAGCACGCACGCAGGCGCCGCAGCTTCGTCGGCAGCACGCTGGGCCAGTCGATCAGCGCGGCGTCGGCCGCGGTGGCCGATGCGCGAGGCGCGGCGTCGGCGCCCGGCACCGCGTCGCAGTCGAGATACGCGACGTTGTGCCAGCGCCGCGACGACGGCGAATACGGGCTGTCGTGCGCGGGAAGCGCCGGATAGCCGGCGTGCGTCGGGCTGATCGCCACCGCCTGCGCGCCGTGTCGCGCCGCCTGTGCGGCGAGCCGCGCAAGCGCCGTGTAATCGCCCGCGCCATCGTCGCCGGTGCGGCGCAGGCTGTAGAGCTGCGCCGCGATGCCCCAGCGGCCCGCGTCGTGCGCGCGGGCCAACGCGTCGAACGGCTGCGCCCGCGGCGGCGCGATCGCGAGCCCGATGCGCTGCTCGCCGATGTCGAGCGCGTGATAGCCGGGCATCGCGAGCGGCGGCAGCGTGCCGTGTTCGCCCGCGCCGCCCACCCGGCCGTCGACGTGCCCGCCGGTTTCGAGCGAGATCCTGAAGCGCGCGCCCGGCGGCGCGATGGTCGCGGGCAGCGTCAGCGGCAGGCCGGCGTCGCCGGTCACGAGGCGTGGCGGCGATGCGCTCGCATCGGCGAGCGCGGCCGCGCTGTCGACCCGCTGGATCGCCGTGCCGCACGGCCAGCCGAGCGCATCGACGAGCGCGACCAGCGCGTCGTCGTCCACGCGCCGTGCGACGCCGCCTGCGTCGGTCCAGTCGGGTTGCAGGCCGGCCGCACGGGCGAGCGCCGCGATCGGGACGTCGGTCGTCATGAGGGGTTCCGTCCATTTGTGCTGTGATGCCGCGCATCCCGATTGACCGCGCCGTCGCGCCATACGATGCAGGCGCGCGGCGGCACGTGCCCGCCGGGCAGCCGGTCGCGCGCCCGCGGCGGCGTCTCGAACACGATCTTGCCGACCGGCAGCGCGGGCAGCGTCGCGTCGTGCGAGCCGAGATTCAGCGCGATCGTCAGCGTGCTGCCGTCGCCGAGGCGCCAGCGCGCGACCAGTGCGGGCGGGTCGCCGTCGCCCGCGAGCAGCTCGACGCCGAGCGCCTGCGCGTTCGCCAGATGCGGCGTCACGAGCGCCGCGCGCACGGCCAGCGCGCTGCGATAGAAGCGCCGCCACGCGGCTGCGTCGGGCCACGACTCGTCGGGCGGATGGTGCGACGACGAGCGCACGAAGGTCGCGATGTCGTTCGGGTCGGGAATCGCGTCGCGATGCGCGGCGTCGGCGAACGCGGGAAACGCGGCGAATTCGCGGCGCCGGCCTTCGCGCACCGCATCGGCGAGCGCGCCGCGATAGTCGGTGAAGAACTGGAACGGCTGCGTGCTGCCGTCTTCCTCGCCCATGAACAGCAGCGGGATCGACGGCGCGAGCAGCATCAGCGCGGTGGCCGCGCGCACCGCATCGTCGTTCGCGAGCGCACGCAGCCGTTCGCCGAACGCGCGGTTGCCGACCTGGTCGTGGTTCTGCAGGAACACGACGAACGCGGTCGGCGGCAGGTGCGCGCTCGGCTCGCCGCGCGCGGCGCCGTCGTGCAGCGGCGACGGTTCGCCCTGGTACGCGAAGCCTTCGCCGAGCGTGCGCGCGAAATGGCGCAGCGGCGCATCGGCGTACGCGCGGTAGTAACCGTCGCGCTCGCCGGTCAGCAGCACGTGCGCGCTGTTGTGGAAGTCGTCGTTCCATTGCGCATCGAAGCCGCCGGGGCCGAGCAGGCTCGCGGTATTGCGCTCGTTCTCCAGCACGAGATGCACGTGGCGCGCGTCGCCCGCCTGCGCGCGCACGCGGCGCGCGAGTTCGCGCAGCCATGCGTCGTCGTCGATCGCGTGCGCGGCGTCGATGCGCAGCCCGTCGAAGCGGTATTCGTCGAGCCAGTACAGCGCGTTGTCGATGAAGAACGCGCTCGTCTGCGGGCGGGTGAAGTCGATCGCCGGCCCCCACGCGGTCTGCCGGTCCGCGCGGAAGAAGTCGGGTGCGTAGCGCGGCAGCAGGTTGCCGTCGGGGCCGAAGTGGTTGTACACGACGTCGAGGAACACCTGCAGCCCGAGCCCGTGCGCGCTGTCTACCAGCGATTTCAGTTCCTCGGGCCGCCCGTACGACGCATCGGGCGCGAACGGCAGCACGCCGTCGTAGCCCCAGTTGCGTGCGCCGGGAAACGCATTGACGGGCATCAGCTCGACGGCGGTCACGCCGAGTTCGGCGATCGCCGGCAGGCGCCGCTCGACGGCCGCGTAGCCGCCGCACGCGCCGACATGCAGCTCGTAGAGCACCGTTTCGTGCCACGGGCGGCCGCGCCACGCGTCGTGGCGCCAGCGGTACGCGGCCGGATCGACGACCTGGCTCGGGCCGTGCACGTCGTACGGCTGGAAGCGCGACGCGGGATCGGCCACCGCCAGCGCGTCGTCGAGCAGGTAGCGGTACAGCGTGCCGGGGCCGCACGGCGCGACCGTCTCGAACCAGCCGTCGCCGGCGGGCGTCATCGGGATCGCGCGGCCGCCTGCGTCCTGCAGCTCGACGGCGGCGGTGCGGCTCGCGGGCGCCCACAGCCGGAAGCGCGTGCGGTCGGCCTCGACGCAGGTCGCGCCGAACGACGATTCGAATACGTGCGTGCCGGTGGGGCGGGCGGAACGGGATGTCATGGCGGTCCTCAGGAAGACTGATCGGGCGGCGGCACGGCCGCGACCGCGATCACGGCCGCATGCGCGGCGACGTCGAGCCCCGCTTCCGGCCACGAGCGCGGGCCCGAGTCGGGCGTCGCGGTGTCGAGCAGGATGCGGTAATCGAGCACGGGCGCGGGCGGCATGAACGTGATGGTGTCGGCCGATGCGTTCAGCATCACGAGCAACGCCTCGGTGCGCCCGGTGCGGCCGGTGCCGACGCGCCGCATCGTCAGCGCGCGGCGTTCGCCGTCTTCCCACGCGGGCACGGTGAGCGCGTCGCCGCGTTCGTCGAACCAGTCGATCTCGCGCATGCCCGGCGCGCCGTCGCGGTCGCCCGACGGGTAGCGCGGCGCCGACATCACCGGATACATGCGCCGCAGCGCGGCGAGCCGCGACACGAAGCGGGTCATCTGCACGCCGTCGTCGCTGTGCGCCAGGTCCCAGTCGAGCCACGACAGTTCGTTATCCTGGCAATACGCGTTGTTGTTGCCGTGCTGCGTGCGGCCGAATTCGTCGCCGGCCACGAGCATCGGCGTGCCGAGCGCGGTAAACAGCGTCGCGAGCATCGAGCGGGCGACGCGCAGCCGCACGTCGCGGATCGCCGCGTCGTCGGTCGGCCCTTCGACGCCCCAGTTCGCGCTGCAGTTGTCGTCGCGGCCGTCGCGGTTGTCCTCGCCGTTCGCGTCGTTGTGCTTGCCCGCATACGACACGAGGTCGGCCAGCGTGAAGCCGTCGTGCGCGGTGACGAAATTGACCGAGGCCCACGTGCGGCGCCGCCCGTGATTGAACAGGTCGGCCGAGCCCGACAGCCGCGCGGCCAGTTCCGGGCGCTGCCCCGCGTCGCCGCGCCAGAAGCGCCGCACGGTGTCGCGAAACCGGTCGTTCCATTCGGCGAAGCCGGGCGGGTGGCGGCCGAGCTGATAGCCGCCGGGGCCGAGATCCCACGGCTCGGTGATCAGCTTGCGCTGCGCGAGCACCGGGTCCTGCCGCAGCGCATCGAAGAACCCGGCGCCCGGCTCGAAGCCGTGATCCTCGCGGCCGAGCGTCACGCCGAGATCGAAGCGGAAGCCGTCGATGTTGAACGCGGTCGCCCAGTAGCGCAGCGAATCCATCACCATCTGCACGACGCGCGGATGCGACATGTTCAGCGTGTTGCCGCAGCCGGTTTCGTCGACGTGGTAGCGCGGATCGTCGGGCCGCAGCCGGTAATAGCTCGCGTTGTCGAGGCCGCGCCACGACAGCGTGGGCCCGAGCTGGTTGCCTTCGCACGTGTGGTTGTAGACCACGTCGAGCACGACCTCGATGCCGGCCGCATGCAGCTGGCGCACCGCGATGCGCATTTCGTCGAGCCGCCGCGTCGTCAGGTACGACGGCTCCGGCGCGAAGAACGCGGCCGTGTCGTAGCCCCAGTAATTGCGCAGCCCGCGTTTCACGAGTTCGCGCTGCTGCAGGAACGCGTGAATCGGCAGCAGCTCGACCGTCGTCACGCCGATCGACAGCAGGTGATCGATGAACGCCGGATGCGCGAGCGACGCGAACGTGCCGCGCTCCGGCGGGCGCAGCCCGGCGCGGCGCATCGACGCGCCGCGCACGTGAGTCTCGTAGATCACGGTGCTGCGCCACGGCACGTTTGGGCGGCGGTCGTTGCTCCAGTCGAACGCTTCGTCGACGACCACGGCTTTCGGCATCGCGGGGGCCGAATCGCGGCGGTCCATCGACAGGTCGGCCCGGTTCGAATGCACGCGATAGCCGAACAGCGCGTCCGACCAGCGGAACTGGCCGACCAGCTTGCGCGCGTACGGGTCGAGCAGCAGCTTGGTCGGATTGAAGCGATGGCCGTGCTGCGGCTGGTACGGGCCGTCCGCGCGGAACCCGTACACGGTGCCCGGATGCGCATTGGGCAGGTAGCCGTGCCACACCTCGTCGGTGCATTCGGGCAGGTCGAGGCGCGCGAGTTCCTTGCGGCCGGTCGGGTCGAACACGCACAGCTGGATGCGCTGCGCATGCGCGGAAAACACCGCGAAGTTGGTCCCGAGGCCGTCCCAACTGGCGCCGAGCGGATAGCTGCGGCCGGGTTCGAGACGGTCGGGCAGGGCGGTCGGCATGGGGTGGATCTCCGTGTCGGGGAGGTGAGTGATCAGGCGGGGGTCAACCAGAGCGTCGCGAGCGGCGGCAGGCGCAAGCTCGCCGACCACGCCTCGCCGTGCGCGGGCACCGCTTCGGCCCACACGGCGCCGTCGTTGCCGGCGTTGGTGCCGCCGTACGACGCGGCATCGGTGTTCATCAGTTCGCGCCAATGGCCGGGCGCGGGCAGGCCGAGCCGGTAACCGGCGCGCGGCACGGGTGTGAAGTTGCAGACGGCGACGACCAGGCGCCCCGTATCGTCGCGGCGCGCGAACGCGAACACGCTGTTGTCGCGGTCGTCGCCGATCAGCCAGGCGAAGCCGGCCGCGTGGCAGTCGAGCGCATGCAGCGCCGGCTCGGCCGCATACGCGCGGTTGAGATCGCGCACGAGCCGCTGCACGCCGCGATGCGCGGGCGCGTCGAGCAAATCCCAGTGTGGCGTCGCGTCGTGCGCGAACTCGCTCCACTGCGCGAATTCGCTGCCCATGAACAGCAGCTTCTTGCCGGGGTGTGCCCACATGAAGCCGAAATACGCGCGCAGCGTCGCGAGCCGCTGCCACGCGTCGCCGGGCATCTTCGCGACGAGCGAGCCCTTGCCGTGCACGACCTCGTCGTGCGACAGCGGCAGCACGAAGCGCTCGGAGAACGCATACACGAGCCCGAACGTCATCCGGTCGTGGTGATAGCGGCGGTGGATCGGGTCTTCGTGCAGGTACGCGAGCGTGTCGTGCATCCAGCCCATGTTCCACTTGAAGTCGAAGCCGAGCCCGCCGTCGGCGGTCGGCGCGGTGACGCCCGGCCACGCGGTCGATTCCTCCGCGACGGTGACGACGCCGGCCGGCGCGGCATCACCGTGCAGCGTGTCGTTCAGCCGGCGCAGGAACGCGACCGATTCGAGGTTTTCGCGGCCGCCGTACACGTTCGGCACCCATTCGCCTTCCTTGCGCGAATAGTCGCGGTACAGCATCGACGCGACCGCGTCGACTCGGATGCCGTCGACGTGATAGCGGCGCGCCCACGCGAGCGCCGACGCGACGAGAAACGCACTGACCTCGGTGCGCCCGACGTTGAACACGCAGGTGTTCCAGTCGGGGTGCATCCCCTCGCGCGGGTCGGCATGCTCGTACAGCGCGCTGCCGTCGAATTGCGCGAGCCCGTGCGCGTCGTTCGGAAAATGCGCGGGCACCCAGTCGACGAGCACGCCGATGCCGGCCGCGTGCGCGCGATCGACGAAGCGCGCGAAGCCGTCGACCGGCCCGAAGCGCGCGGACGGCGCGAACTGCGCGAGCGGCTGGTAGCCCCACGAGCCGCCGAACGGGTATTCGGCGATCGGCATGAACTCGACGTGTGTGAAGCCCATCCCCTTCACGTACGGAATCAGCCGCTCGGCGAGTTCGTCCCACGTCGCGCTGCGGTCCATCTGTTCGGGGATGCGCTGCCACGACTCCGGATGGACCTCGTAGATCGACCACGGCACGCGGTAGCGGTCGTCGTGGCGCGGCCGCGCGTGCATCCAGCCGTCGTCGTGCCAGGCGAACGCGTGGAGCGCCGCGACGTCGGCGACCACCGACGCCGTGCGCGGCGGCGCCTCGGTCGCCCGTGCGCACGGATCGGCCTTGTGCGGCAGCACGCGCCCGTCGGCCGCGACCAGCTCGTACTTGTAGCGCTCGCCCGGGCCGATGCCCGGCACGAACAGCTCCCACACGCCCGACGGCCGCCGCAGCCGCATCGGATGGCGGCGGCCGTCCCATGCGTTGAAATCGCCGACCACCGACACGCGCTGCGCGCTCGGCGCCCACACCGCGAACCGCACGCCGTCGGTGTCGTCGATGCGCACCGGTGTCGCGCCGAGGCAGTCGAGCACGGCTTCGGGGTCGCCGGCCGAAAAACGCGCAAGCGCTGCTTCGTCGAGCAGCGTGCCGAACGCGTACGCATCGTCGGTCACCTGGTGCGCATCCGGCCAGTCGATCGAGAGCAGATAGTGCGGGGCGCCGCCATCGTGCGCGATCGTCCCCGCGAAGCAGCCCGCGCGATCGACGCACGCGAGCGTGCCGAGTTCGGCGCCGTCCGGCGACAGCGCGCGCACGCGCTCGGCGCCGGGCAGCAGCGCCCGCACGACGATCCGGTCGTCCTGTTCGTGCGGGCCGAGGCACGCGAACGGGTCGGGATGGCGGCCGGCGAGCAGCGCATCGATATCGGCGCGTTCGAACAGCGTATCGGTCATGGGTTTCCTCCGTCGTCGGGCAGCACGCCGTCGCCGAGCAGCCGGTCGACCAGCGCCGCGAGCCCGCCGACCGGCACGCTCAGCCAGTCGGGCCGGTTCGCGGCTTCGTAGCACAGCTCGTACGACGCCTTGTCGATCAGGAACAGTGCGAGCAGGCGGTCCGCATAGTGCGGATCGACGAAGCGCGCGGGCGCGAGGTCGGCCGCCGCGCGATAGCATTCGACGAAGCGGTCGGCCGCGGCCTGCCCGAAGCGGTCGAACAGCGCGCGCTTGCGGCCGGCCGCTTGCGGCGGCGCCTTCTCGATCGCGAACTGCGCGGTCGCGCTCACGTACGACAGCGAGCGCAGCAGGCCGGCCACGTCACGCAGCGGATGCGATTTCGCGCGACGCCGCTCGAGCGGGCGCGCCGGTTCGCCTTCGAAGTCGATCAGCAGCGCGTCGCCCTGCACGTCGAGCACCTGGCCCAGATGAAAATCGCCGTGAATCCGCGTGCATTGCGCGTCGAGCGTGCGCGGCACCAGTTCGCCGAGCGCCTCGACGGCCGCGTCGCGCGATGCGAGGAGCGCGTCGGCCGACGCGCGGGTGGGCGCATCGAGCGCGTCGAGCCGCGTGCGCAGCACGTCGAGCGCGCGTTCGAACGACGCGATCGCGTCCACGCACCAGCCGTCGACGTGATCGGGCGTCGCGCGCTCCGGTGCGAACGCGGGATCGTCGGACGGCTGCGCGAGCGCGACGTGCAACTGGCCGAGCCGCGTGCCGATGATGCCGGCGAACGCCGCGTAGCCGAGCAGTGCGTCGGGTTCCTCGTCCGTTTCGGCCGCCTCGCCTTCGTCCGCGGCCGGCAGCGCCAGCTCGTCGATCGCGCGGCGCAGGAAGTCGAACGAGCGCGTCCACGCGTCGCCCTGGTTGTCGACGTAGCGCTGCAGGATCGCGACCGTATGCGGCGTGCCGTCCGGGTCGACGTGCACGACTTCGCCGGCCAGCGTCGCAGTGTTCGCATAGCCGATGCGCGTCAGGTGCCGGCTCATTTCCGCTTCCGGATGAATGCCGTGCGCGACCTTGCGCACCAGCTTCAGCACGATCGCGTCGCCGATCACGAGCGAACTGTTGCTCTGCTCGGCCGCGAGCCAGCGCACTTCCGCGTCGTCGCCCGGATCGAGCCCGGCGAGCGCGTCTTCCGGGAGAAAGGTGAGCCGGCCGCCGTCGGACGTGGGCACCGTCGCGCCGTCGCGCAGCTTGCGCAGCATCCCGCGCGCGAACGCCGGCAGCGCGAACGCATCGGTCAGGTAGCCGACCGTATGGCCGCGCCGCACGCGCGCCAGCGCCAGTTGCGCGAATAGCGGATGGGACGTCTCGCCGCCCCACGCGGTCGCGAGCGGCACCACGTAGCGCTCGACGCCGCCGTCGCTCGCGGACACCCACGCCTCCGCATACTGGAACGGCTCGTCCGGAATCGGCGTGACGACGTTCAGCCACGCGTCGCCGATCTTGCGATCCTTCGATGCGAACCAGCGCCGCCGTGCGAGCCACGACGCGAGCGCGTCGTGCGCCAGCGCGTGCAGTT
The DNA here is from genome assembly GCF_016586105.1 of Burkholderia sp. E168m15. Taxonomy (NCBI): domain Bacteria; kingdom Pseudomonadati; phylum Pseudomonadota; class Betaproteobacteria; order Burkholderiales; family Burkholderiaceae; genus Burkholderia; species Burkholderia sp. E168m15. The sequence continues at coordinate 3,937 of NZ_BCPO01000212.1, read as the reverse complement.
GCGAGACGTCTGGCCGCGTATCGCCGCGCCGCATCACGAGCGTCACGTATTCGGGCAGTGGCTCCGCATGCGGCTGCCGCCACGACGGCTCGCGGCCATGCTCGGCGAGCACGAACCACAGGAACCCGTACGGCGGGAAGGTGAGGAGATACGGGAGCTGGCCGATCGGCGGAAACGGCGAATCGGACGTCATCTCGATCGGCACACGGCCCGCGAATTCGGACAGGTCGAGTTCGACCGCCTGCGACGCGCGCGACAGGTTCGCGACGCACAGCACCGGCTCGTGGCCGTCCAGCTCGCGCAGGTACGCGAGCACCTTGCGGTTCTCCGGGCGCAGGAAGCGGATCGTGCCGCGCCCGAACGCCTGCGACGCGCGGCGCGTCGCGAGGATGCGGCGGGTCCAGTTCAGCAGCGAGTGCGGATCGCGCGTCTGCGCCTCGACGTTGATCGCGTCATAGCCGTACAGCGAGCCCATCACCGGCGGCAGCACCAGCAGTTCGGGGTCGGCGCGCGAGAAGCCGCCGTTGCGGTCCGACGACCACTGCATCGGCGTGCGCACGCCGTCGCGGTCGCCGAGGTGGATGTTGTCGCCCATCCCGAGTTCGTCGCCGTAGTAGATCACCGGCGTGCCGGGCATCGACAGCAGCAGCGAATTGATCAGCTCGATGCGGCGCCGGTCGCGCTCCATCAGCGGCGCGAGCCGGCGCCGGATGCCGAGGTTCAGCCGCGCGCGGCGGTCGCTCGCATAGGTCTGCCACAGCAGGTCGCGCTCCGAATCGGTGACCATCTCGAGCGTCAGCTCGTCGTGGTTGCGCAGGAACACGGCCCACTGGTTGCTCGGCGCGAGCGCCGGCGTCTGCCGCATGATGTCGAGGATCGGGAAGCGATCCTCGCTCGCGATCGACATGTAGATGCGCGGCATCAGCGGGAAGTGGAACGCCATGTGGCATTCGTCCTCGTTGCCGAAGTATTCCTGCACGTCTTCCGGCCACTGGTTCGCTTCCGCGAGCAGCATCCGGTTCGGGTACTCGGCGTCGATCGTCGCGCGAATCCGCTTCAGGATCGCATGCGTCTCGGGCAGGTTCTCGTTGTTGGTACCTTCGCGCTCGACGAGATACGGCACCGCGTCGAGCCGCAGCCCGTCGATGCCGAGGTCGAGCCAGAAGCGCATCACCTGGATCACTTCGCGCACGACGGCCGGGTTGTCGAAGTTCAGGTCCGGCTGGTGCGAGTAGAAGCGGTGCCAGTAGTACTGGCCGGCCACCGGGTCGTGGGTCCAGTTCGACGTTTCGGTATCCAGAAAGATGATCCGCGTGCCCGCGTATTTCGTGTCGGTGTCGGACCACACGTAGTAGTCGCGATGCGTGGATCCCGGCTTCGCGCGGCGCGCGCGCTGGAACCACGGATGCTGGTCCGACGTGTGGTTGATCACGAGCTCCGCGATCACGCGGATGCCGCGCGCATGCGCTTCGCGGATGAAGCGCCGCACGTCGGCCAGCGTGCCGTAGTCGGGATGCACGTCGCGGTAATCGGCGATGTCGTAGCCGTCGTCGCGGCGCGGCGACGGATAGAACGGCAGCAGCCAGATCGTGTCGACACCGAGTTCGGCGATGTAGTCGAGCTTCGCGATCAGGCCGGGGAAATCGCCGATGCCGTCGTTGTTCGAGTCGTAGAACGACTTCACGTGCACCTGGTAGATGATCGCGTCCTTGTACCACAGCGGATCGTCCGCGCAGAGCGCGGGTTCGCGGCGGCGCGCGCGGCGCCGGCGCGGCGTGCCGGCCGGCGCGAGCGACGGGAATTGCGCGCGGCGCACGTCGTCGAGGGAATCTTCGCGTTTCATCATGCATGCGCTCCCGAAGGGCGGCGGGCGGAGTCCGGTTCGGGTGCCGCCGCCCGCGCGGCGCCCGGAGACGGCGCGAGCCGCCAGATTGCGTACGGCCGCACGTGCGGATCGAGCGACACGTACTGGCGATGGCCGCGCCAGGTCTCCGCGTGCGCGGCGTCCTGTTCGAGCGCATCGAGCGGTTCGCCGTCGGCCAGCCCGAGGCCGCGCCACAGCGCCGCATCGAGCGTGAAGTTCGCGGCCTGCGGATGCCACGGGTCGAGGCTGATCGCGACGATCACCACGCTGTCGAACGCAGGTGTGGCCTTCATGAACACGAGCACCGAATCGTTGTCGGCCTCGACGAACGTGAGCCCGAGATGCGTCTGCAGCGCCGCGTGATCGCGCCGCGCGCGGTTCAGCCGCGCGATTTCCGTGCCGATGTGCGCGGCCTTGCTCCAGTCGCGCGCGCGCAGCTCGTATTTCTCGGCATCCGCGTATTCCTCGCTGTCCGGCAGCGGCGCCGATTCGCCGAGCTCGAAGCCCGAGTACAGGCCCCACGAGCCGGCCAGCGTCGCCGCGAGCGCCGCGCGGATCACGAACTGCGAACGCGGCGCGTTCTGCAGGTGGCGCGGATTGATGTCGGGCGTGTTGACGAAGAAGTTCGGCCGGAAGAATTCGCGGGGCGGGCCGGCCGTCAGCTCGGTCAGGTAGTCGATGAAGTCGCGCTTCGACTCGCGCCACGTGAAGTACGTGTACGACTGCGAGAAGCCGACTTTCGCGAGCCGGTACATCATCCCCGGCCGCGTGAACGCCTCGGACAGGAACACGACGTCCGGATGCCGGCCGCGCACGTCGGCGATCATCCATGCCCAGAACGGCAGTGGCTTCGTGTGCGGGTTGTCGACGCGGAAGATCCGCACGCCCGCGTCGACCCAGAACAGCACCGCGTCGCGCAGCGCCAGCCACAGGTCGGGCAGCGCGTCCGGCGCGTAGAAATCGGGGTTGACGATGTCCTGGTAGCGCTTCGGCGGATTCTCCGCGAAACGCAGCGAGCCGTCGGGCCGCCACGCGAACCAGCCTGGATGCGCGGCGAGCCACGGATGATCGGGCGAGCACTGGATCGCGAAATCGAGCGCGATCTCAAGCCCGTGGCCGCGCGCGGCGTCGACCAGCGCGCGGAACGACTCGAGCGTGCCGAGCTGCGGATGCACGGCCGTGTGACCGCCGTCGGGCGAGCCGATCGCGTACGGGCTGCCGACGTCGTCGGGGCCGGCGGTCAGGCTGTTGTTGCGGCCCTTGCGCGCGGACGTGCCGATCGGGTGGATCGGCGGAAAATACAGCACGTCGAAACCCATGTCGCGGATGCGCGGCAAATGCGCGATCACGTCGTCGAACGTGCCGTGCCGGTGCGGATCGTCGCTCGCCGAGCGCGGAAACATCTCATACCAGCTCGAGAAACGCGCCTGGCGGCGTTCGACGTCGACCGGGTAGGTCGTCGCGTCGTGCGTGACGAACGGGCGGTAGCGCAGCGCCGCGAAGGCGTCGGCGAGCGCGGGCCCGCCGATCAACGCGAGGCGGTCGTCGGCCGACGCGTCCTTGAGCTCGGCGGCGAGCCGCTCCATCTGCTTGAGCGCGCGCGGATCGACAGGATCGGCGAGCTTCAGCGCGGTGGCGAGCAGCAGTTGCGCTTCGCGCACCTCCAGCGTCACGTCCTGGCCGGCCGCGCGCTTCTTCGCGATATCGGTGACAAGCGACGCCCAGTCGTCGCGCCACGCGACCACGCGGAATTCATGGCGGCCGAGCCGGTCGAGCGTGACGCGCGCCTGCCAGCGGTCGTTCGGCTCGGCTTCGAACGGCACTTCGCGCCAGGTATCGTCGTCGGCGGCGCGCCACTGGAGCACGGCCGCCAGATGCGCGTGTCCGTCCGTGAAAATCGACGCACCGACGACGAGCGGCTCGCCGATCACGCGCTTGATCGCGAAGCGGCCGTCGTCGACCGACGGCTCGACGCGCTCGATCGCGATCCGGTCGGCCACGAGCGCGGCCGACAGCGCGGTGCGTTCGCGCGCGGCGTCGGCGCGCGTCGTGACGGGCGGCGCCCGCCATGCA